>JBBREX010000008.1:0-37948 GCA_038225245.1 Fimbriimonadales bacterium
GGCAAGGGCAGTAAATTTTCGATTTTTCTACCGCTCCTCACGAAATCCTCATAAACGATGGCCATAGTGCTTATGTAAGGCGAAAGAACGCCTTGGAGGTAAACCATATGAAAACTCGAAATGCGATTGCGATGTTGGCGGCTCTGGCAGTGGTGCCGCTGGCCGCGTTTGCCATTACGCAGCAAGAACAAGAGCGGAGAGGACCGCCTCCCGATAACTTCCAGGGACCTGGCGGACCTCCTCGAGGACCTCGTCCGCCGATGATGGGTGGACCGATGATGGAAGCTCGGGTCCTGATGCGGCCGGAAGTTCAAAAAGAGCTCAAGCTGACCGATGAACAAAAAGATCAGATTCGCGAATTGCTTGGCCCCATGGGACCTCCACGTCCCGGTGGTGACTTCGGCGGCCGTCCCGTCGGCATTGCACCTCCACCTCCACCCCCAGGCGATGAAAGAGGAGGGCAGCCAGGGGGAGGACCTCCTCCCGGTGGTGAGTTCGGCGACCGTCCCGGCGGGGGGGGACCTCCACCTCCAGGGGGAGATGCTCGTCCCACGATGCGTCCTCCTGGTCCCGGACAAATGGACCGCCACGGGGTGGAGACCGACCAGAAGCTGAAGAAAATCCTCGATGAGCGGCAGTACAAGCGCTACAAAGAGATTGCCCTGCAGCAACAAGGGCCGTCCGCTCTGAGCCGAAAGGACATTGCCGACAAAGTCGGGCTCAGCGAAGCGCAACGGGAGAAGATTCGCGACATCCTCGAAAAAGGCCGTCCAACTCCTCCGCCTCCGCCCCGAGAAGGCGAGGAAAGGCCGGATTTCGACGCCATGCGCAAGCGGATGGATGAAGCCCGTGAGAAGAATGGCAAGCTCATCTTGGAAGTGCTCACCGCAGATCAGCGGTCGAAGTGGAACGACATGCTCGGGAAGCCGTTTCACTTCCAACAGCCGAAGCGCGACCCCCGTCGCGCCTAGCTTGGCCAGAGGCCCGCTTTACGCGGGCCTTTTCGCTTTCCTGCTTTGAGTTCGGTGAGGGCTGGTTGTTAAAGCTTGAAAAATTCCCGTGTCTTTCGAAAATTCATTGAGACTCTTAGTGCCTCGAGATAATCCGAAATCTTAATGTTCAAACTGCCATTCCTATCATTTTATGCCGTATAGTGGTAACGGTAGACACGTTTATTCAAAAAAGGTACCACTATCATGAGACTTGTAACGGCCAGATTTTGCGCCTTGGTGCTGTCCTGCGGTATCGCGTTGGGCGCTGCCAACTCTTCGCATGCCGGCTACCGAGTGGTTTTCCTGCCGACTCCCACCGTTTTTCGCAGCTTCCAGGCTTACGCTTATGGATCATCCGGAGGTCAACAGATCGGATTCGAGCGAGGTAACGAGCGCACTTTTGAGCATGCTCTTCTCTGGAATGGGGCGGCCAACATCGCGGTCGATCTCAACCCGCCAGGTTACGGCCGTTCCTATGGCTTCGGCATAAGAGGCAACCGCCAGGTTGGCGAGGCTCTCCCCATACCAACAACCGAACATGCCATTTTGTGGCAGGGCACGGCGCAAAGTTTCGTCGATCTTCATCCGGCTGTGGCTACAGATTCCGTTGCGTATGGCGTCGACGATCATTACCAGGTTGGCTTTACCACCGACAATTTTACCGATCACCTTAACGCGGCTATGTGGTCAGGCAGCGCCGAAAGTTACGTGAACCTCGGTCCGCCATTTGGAGGGTCGGTCGCCTACGCGGTCGACGAAGGGGTGGCGGTGGGCTACCGGGAGGCCTTTCTATATATCGGCTACCGGTGGTGGGTAAGCTGGCATGCGGTGCTCTGGCGAGGTTCTAGAGAATCGATGGTCGATCTGAATCCTCTGGGCTGGTCGTATTCCCTCGCACTTGGAATTAGGAATGGAGAGCAAGTGGGTGAGGGTCGCTCCACGCCGCGGCGCCATCGTCACGCCCTGCTTTGGCGAGGCACCCGGGAATCGGTGGTCGATCTCAACCCCAACCCAGGCATGACTTCAACAGCGTGCGCTACTAACGGTCTGCAGCAAGTGGGATACATATCGGCTTATCTTGTGAACGCCAACGCAGCCGTTTGGTCTGGAACATCGACCAGCTTCGTCAACCTGCACAACTTCTTACCGCGCGGCTACGACAGCTCTTTCGCCACCGGGATCGACGAAGAAGGCAACATCAGCGGTTATGCATGGAAGCCTCAGAGACCCGCGGAAGCCGTTTTGTGGCGGAAGATCCGCTAATGGGAAGAGTCCCCGTTCCTAAAGTAGAAATTCTTCGCTGCGCTTATAATGACCCTGAGATTCGCTACGCTAAGAATGACCCCTAGGCGCTCCGAAACTGGTTCCTTCTCTCGCGATGGCTGGACGGTTTAGAACATGGTTTGGGAAGCTTCGTAAGATTTCGTCTAATTGTGTCGCTTGGCTTTTGTTCGAGTATTGCTTCTGGTTCTGCCTTCTCGGAGTAATACCTTGGGCGGTCGAAGAAATTGTTGGATTGTTTGGTCGGCTTATAGGCCACTCACATAGATAATCGTCCCGCGATCCGCCGGAGAGGGCGGATCAATCCTGCCATCATTGGAAATCATGTCGGCCAAGAAATATCTCCCCGCCGCAGCTCTTGCTTTGGCGATTACGCTTCCGAACTCGGCGTCCGCTCAGCACACCCTGAAGAAGATCACCCTCGAGCGTACACGCTGCTTCGGGACCTGCCCTGGCTACAAGGTCACGATCTCTGACGACGGCACCTTAACCTACCGTAGGGTCGGCGTCCCGCTGACCTCCGGCGATTACCGAGCCTCGATCTGGATAGGCTGTCTGAAAGACCTGAGCATCATGTTCGACAAGCTCGGCTATTGGAAGTTCAAGCCAAGCTATTCCGCTAGCATGACCGACCTGCCTTGGCACATCCTCACCGCCGTTTCCGACAAGGGCACCAAGACCGTTCGCGAATATGGCCACCACGGCCCCGTGGAACTGTGGGCTTGCGAGACCCTCGTCGATGGCCTCGTCTCGAGCGCCAATCGATGGGAAAAGGTGCCGAAGAGACGCACCAGTTCGCCGCCGAGATGACATTCCCGATTGACGATATCACGCTCCGATTTCCCGCACCGGCAAGAATTCCAAAGTTGCCCCAATCGATGCAAGTTGCTCGGTGGTGAAAGCGGCCTTAGGCCACCCCTGAAACGCAGTGGAGGTGATAAAGACGTATATGAAAGTATCGCTCTCGCCTCGAGCAAAGAGTGTCGGGATGGGTACGTCGGATCTCAGGCCATCGGGATGTTCGGATGTAAAGTGATCCGGGTAAATCGTCAGTTTCCGTTGTGAGAAACTTTTCGCATTTGCCGGACTCACAACCTCTTTAGCTGCCTTACGCCACAAGATCGCCCCGATTGAAAGCATCGTTACTACGGAACCGACCACCACCCAAGCGTAGGCTGGCTCCGCTATGAATAACAGGACGCTACAAAGGCCACATCCGAGCAGGCCAATAACTAGCCCTGGCCATTTGCCTCGGGTTTTGGCGCGCCAAATGTCTCTAAGGTAAAGCTTCGGATCGATTTCGAATTCGACGACGATCGGGCAATCCACGTCCTCACTATAACTGACCGCCCACGCTCATCCGCACTAAGTCCAATTACCCACATCGCAAACTCATCGCGCCCGACGGGTGTTGCTTAATTCACCGTGAGCAACCCCGCTCGTCGCCAATTTTTCGAGGGAGTTCTTTGTCAGTGTTTCGACCTCTCATGCGATCTCATCGACTTCGTTGGATTTGTCGAGGTGTTCGAGTGGATTGCCTCAGGCATGGTGGCGATTGTCGGGTTCATCGGGAATCTGTTCATCCACGCGCACTCTTAGCCCTGCGCTGTGCAATACAATCGAGGTACATAGTCTCACGGAAGCATTGTCCCCGGCTCAGCAATGCCACAGCCTAAGTCCTGACCCTCAAGCACACGATTGACACAAGAGAGAATTGTCCCCTTGCGGATGGCCCAACCGGGGATGGTTAGGCGCCCTCATGAGCTGATGGAAAGCCTCAGGACATTTGCGAAGAAACTGGTTGACGTTCCCCGTTCCCGCGCAGCTTAAGTATAAGGGCACAACATCGGACTCCGGCACGCGCAAAAAAGTTGTGCCCTGTAGTCGAAGGAAAATCAGGAATCAAGGCAAAAGGAACCTAAGAACAAGCCGATCGCCTCTATAGGCGATAGGAAAAAGATGTGAGAACAACCGCGAAACGCAGGATGCCCTGCTAAGCGGTAGGATCTTTGTTTTCAGTCGGATTCATCGCTTCCTAGTATATGGTCGGCCATCATCTCCGGATCGGTAACTTGGAGCAGGGCTTCCGTTTTCGGCTCGTTGCTTCGGATCCCCATGTAGTCCATCATCTGCTTCATCATGGCGAGCATATGGCTGGTTTCTTGCTCGGCGAGAATATTGATTTGGAGGTCCAGGTGGTTGCGTTGATCGGCGGTTCGTTGCTGGCGGTTTTGGCTGACGAGGATGAAAGTCGATAGAAAGATGGCTTCCAACGAAACGATCAGATTGAGAACGCTGAAGGGAGGCGGATCGATGCGAGACGGGTGGGGAAATAGACTCAGTCCATTCCATAGGAGCCAACCACCAAAGAATAGGCAATGCACCCACACGAAAGCGATACTGCCGCAAAACCCGGCGATCGCATCGGCCACGATATCGGCTCGGGTGCGGCTTGCCTGAGCGGCTTGCTCGATCCGAGTTATCGCATCGACGTTTTTTCGGAGTAGATCTTCAAACTCCGATCGGGCGACTTCGTTTTCTTGCTCTAGAGTCACGAGCGAAGGACGCATGGGATCGGCCAATTGGTTTCATTACGCCAAAGTCGACTAATTTCTACCGCCAAACCTGATAAACTAGAAGAAATCTGATCTATTTTGTTTTCGAAAGGAGACCGGTCTAATGTTTCGTCGATTCGCTTTGACTTTTTTGATTCCTTGCTGCGCCGCCCTGGGTTTCGCTTCTCTATCCTTAGCTCAATACACCAATGACTGGATGTATCACTACCACACTCCATTGCCGACGAGTAACAACTCTGGTAACGCGATCGCCGTTGATGCGACCGGCAACACCTATGTGGCGATGTCCTCCTTCCGTGCGGGCACGAATAACGACTACGCGGTGACCAAATATCGTCCCGATGGAAGCACGGAGTGGGTCGCCCGTTATGATAGCCCAGGACACGGGAACGATAGTCCTCACGGCATCGCCGTTGACTCCGCAGGATACGTCGTGGTGACCGGTTGGTCGGATTATAACAATACGAATGACTTCGATGGGGTGACGGTGGGCTTATCACCGACCGGCATTCAACGCTGGGTTTTGCGACACCGAGGAACCGGCAACAACTGGGAGGGAATGGAAAAGGTCGTGATGGATTCGCAAGGCTCGGCATACGTAGTCGGGCTCTTGGATAACTTTGGCACCGGGAGCGACATCTACACGATCAAGATTCTCCGAAGCGGCGTAATCGCCTGGGGCGCCACCTACAACAATACGCAGCAAAATTCCGCCGATGAAGGCGCGGATATCGCAATAGCGCCAGGAACTGGGGATGTGTACGTCACCGGTGGCTCGTATCGCGGAAGCGGCCAAGCCGACATCATCACCATTAAGTATAACCCGACCGGCCAGCAGCAATGGGTTAAGACTTACAACGGTCCCGGCAACGACTTCGATGCCGGCACCCGCATCGCGGTCGATTTCTTCGGAGCGGTTTGGGTGGTCGGCGAATCGACCGGAGCTGGCACCGGCAGGGATTACGCCGTGCTCGCCTATGGCTCCAACGGGATCGGCGGCTTGATGGCTCGCTACAGCGGACCCGGCAACGGCCGCGACGCACCGACCGGCCTGGCCGTGGACATGAGCGAAAATGCGTATGTCACAGGATATTCGCTGGCCGCAGATGGAAAATACGACATAGCTACCGTGCGCGTTAGCCCCAACGCATTCATCGTTTGGACGCAACGTTACCGTGCCCCATCCGGAAACAATTCCTATGGCTCCGACCTAGCTCTCGACCAGAACCGGAACGCCATCGTCGTGGGCTCGCAAGACGGAATCGGGTCCAATCAGGACTATATCGCGCTGAAATATGACACGGGTGGCAATCCGATTTACCAGGTCGACTACAATGGCCCAGGGAACGCCGTGGACGCGGCTCGCGCAGTTGCTTTAGACGCGGACGGAAACGCCTTTATCACCGGTGGTTCCCGAACTACTGCCACCAACTTCGATTGCGTCACGATGAAGCTCGATACGGCCGGGAACCGGCTCTGGCTATCTCGATATGAAGGGTATCTGGCGCAAGATTCCGAAGCTCGCGCTCTAGCCGTCGACCAGTATGGAAACGCCTACGGTACCGGAATCACGGGACCGATTTCCAACGCCAACATGGGAATTTTCAAAGTCTCCACTTACGGGGTTCCGGCATGGCAAATCTTCTATGATGGAACCTCGCACCTGGGCGACGGCGGTCTCGGTTTGGCGCTCGACGCCAGCGCAAACGTCTTTGTCGCAGGTTATCAATCGCGGACCGGGGCCAGCACTGACTGGATCATGGCGAAGTACGACACCAACGGCGTCCAGCAATTTTTCCAGACGCTTGGGGGCTCCGGGCGGGACGAAAGTTACCGGGTCGTCGTCGATGCCAAAGGAAATGCCTATTACGCGGGGATTACGACCCAAGCCGGCACAAACCAGGACCTCTTCATCACCAAGAAAGACCCGGTCGGCAATACAGTCTGGTCCAACACCTGGGCTGGAGCAGGCGGATCCTACGAATATCTGAACGCGATGGCGCTCGACGCTTCGGGCAACGTTTATCTCGCGGGTGGCTCGACCACCGTCAATGAGGACTATGTGCTTGTCAAGTTCGATGCCTCTGGAGCATTTGTCTGGTCCCAAACCTACGATTGGGGAGGCAGCGATGAAGCCTTGGACTTGAAGATAGATCCGGCCGGAAACCCGGTGATGACTGGGGTGGCGTCCCGGGACGGAAAGGTCGCCGATGCAGGCACGCTCAAATATGATCCCGACGGCAATTTACTTTGGGCCGCCCGGTTCGATGGCACCGCTCAAGGCTTCGACGTGGGCTCGGCTTTGGTAGTGGATTCGTTGGGGAGGATCTTTGTCGCCGGAAGCACCGCGAGCACGGGCACTTCCGACGATATTCTGGTTCTTTGTTACGACTCGAAGGGCAACGTGCTGTGGTCGGACACCTATGCCGGACCGGTGGACAGCGATTTCGGCAGTGCCATTTGCATCGACAGTCACGGGCTGATTTACGTCGCGGGAAGCTCCAACGGTGGCAATACGAGCTACGACTTGGTTGTTCTCAAATACGCTGCCACCGGGCGACGGTGGTGGGAGACGAGAATCGCAACTTATGGCCAGGAGCAAGCGAGCTCGATCGCGTGTGATCGCTACGGAAATCTGACCGTCGCCGGCGGCCTGTACAACGTCGATACGGGCTGGGAATTTGCTCTTTGGCACTGGAAATATGGGCCGTTCCAGGGAGGCGGCGGAGATATCGACTAAGGTGAGGCTTTGTCGAAGAGACCGCGATCGCGCAGCCAAGATATCGAAATCGCAAGCCCGATCGCGAGCGCCGCTAGCCAGAAAACCACCGCCGGAGTTCCCGTGAACCAAATACTTCCACTCGTCCAACTTTCTGCCGGAAAATGCCCGCTACTCCGGAGCCTGTAAATAAAAGGCCGAAAGCAGCTTGAAGAAGGGCTGAAGCTCCTCTTTCAAGTCCATACGGAGCTTATTCCGCAAAAACAAGGCTAGCCTAAGCGGTCGACGGCGTTATGCACGATTACCGGATTCGTACCCGCTTTGATTTGCGCCCAGCTTCCTTTTCGCTGGAAAATGGCGGCTCCCGAAATCTTCCCCTTCCCTATGGGGATCCAAGTCTTCTGGTTTGCGAAGGCGGGAGGCATATTGACGATCCAGTCCGATTGCTCCTCAGCCGCCTCGACGATCGCTTTCGGATAATCGGATGCCTTCGAAGAAGCAGACAAAACCAGAGAGCGAGCGAAAGCTTTTCGGGGCAGGATGGTTTCCGCGTACAGAGCCACTCCGAGGTATGCCTGCATCGAATCGGAGCCCGGCCGCTCCAGTAAAGCGGTGTCCGGACCTTCCAAAGCGACCTTGCACACAAGCGGATCGACATTGGCCTTGAGATAGCCATCGAGCTCGGGCAGAGTCGCCCCCATCGCGTCCTTGGGAGTCAACCTGCCTGCTTTGATCTCTTCGCGCAGCCATCGCAAGTACAGACGTTCGCCGAGATTTCCATTAGCCCAATCCTCTGGCTGGGTAAAAGGTCCGACGGGAGGTAAAGTCGCGTGGCCATATTCGTGGGCAATCTCGCGGGCCATTTCAACAGGCTGGGTGAAGCTCCCGAGCTGGTAAATATAGATGGTATTCACCTTTCGAGCTCGGCCACCTTCCGTATCTTCGTCGAAAAGCTGCTCGCCACCCGCTTTTCCTCCAAAGCAAAGATACACATCGACGATCTGGTCGTTGTAGACGAAGCCATGGTCGAGCTTCAAGCGCTTCGAGTTGAAATCCCAGAGGTGAACGAGCATTCTCGCCACAGGCATGGCTTTATCATTTTCGCTCCGACGTTCCTGCGAAAACACCCGAAATCTAAGCTTCTGCTGCCCCGGTACCGGAGAATCCCCATACGCCGCGACGATCCAGTCGAACGCCAACTTGCCTTTAGGACTGGTCTTCGGCGGCTCCAATCGATCTCCCCGCTGAATGACGGTTAAGTGATGCTCGCCGCCTTCCATGCTGACAATGTCGAGGGCGGGGCTGACGACCGGCTCTTGAGGCTGAACAAGCGCGCAAAGCGATACCAGCAGACCAAGCATCAGTGTCCCTCAGCCTCGAGAAATCGCTCCGCATCGATGGCCGCCATGCAGCCGGTGCCCGCCGCGCTCACCGCTTGACGGTAAACACTATCCGCGACATCGCCCGCCACGAATACGCCCGGAATGTTGGTTTTTGTCGAGTAGGGCTGCACCTTGAGATAGCCTAGCTCGTCCATGTCGATCAGTCCGCGAAACAGATCGCTGTTCGGTTTATGGCCGATCGCAATGAACACGCCGTCGATGGGCATCTCCCGGCAATGGCCGGTCCGAACGTCCTGAAGACGCACTCCGGTGACCTTTTTGATCGGCTCCTTTTGGCCCAAGATTTCGTCGACGACGGTGAACCAGAGCACTTCGATCTTGGGGTTTGCGAGTACCCGGTCTTGCATGATCTTGCTCGCGCGGAAGCTATCTCGACGGTGTACGAGGTAGACCTTACGGCAATGACGGGTGAGGTAGTTTGCTTCCTCCATGGCAGTGTCCCCTCCGCCCACCACGATCACATCCTTGTCGCGAAAGAAAAAGCCATCGCAAGTCGCGCACGCGCTGACCCCGAATCCTCCGAAGGTGATTTCGGATTCCAGCCCGAGCCACTTCGCGGTTGCCCCGGTGCTGATAATGACGGTTCGTCCGAGATGTTCTTCCTCGCCCACAAACACCTTAAACGGGCGAGCAGAGAAATCGACACGGGTAACCATTTCGTCACGAATGACGGTGCCGAAGCGCGATGCTTGACGCTTGAATAGCTCCATCATCTCAGGACCCATGATGCCTTCTGGAAAACCCGGATAATTCTCCACGTCGGTCGTGATCATGAGCTGGCCTCCAGGCTGAAGACCCGCGAAAAGAAGAGGACTCAGGCTCGCACGGGACGCATAAAGGGCGGCCGTATAGCCTGCCGGCCCAGACCCTATGATGATCACGTTGTGGAGCATATCGCGGCTCTAGAGTACCTGCGGACCTGCTCTCCGGCGGTATGAGATAATGGACGTTATGACAGACCCCAAGGAGCTTCAAAAACGGTTCGAAGAAGCGGTCGCCCACACCGCCACGGATGCGATGTTTACCTATCGGCCGATGTTTGGCGGCATTTTGGCTTACGCCGACGGGCGCCCTTGCGGGTCTTTTTCGGACGTTGGCCTTGCCCTTAAGCTGGCTCCCGCCGATCAAGAAGAGCTGCTAGGGATCGAAGGAGCTTGCCGGTTGCGGTACGAGCCCGACTCGCCCCCGAGCAAGACGTACATCACAGTTCCACCGGGCTTCCTGAAGGATGGCAAAAAGCTTGGCGCTTGGATCGTGCGGAGCGCGGAGTACGTCCGATCGCTGCCGATGAAGAAGAAAAAGTCGTAAGACCGACTTTAAATGCGTCCACTGCTTGCTGTGTAGTCTAGAGCACGAGTACTGTATTGCCGGTAAGTGCATCTGGCCTAACATTCCTCAACGACAAGCAGTAGAGGAATGTTACTTCCTTGCTTCGGTGCACCGTTCTTTGGTTTTACGGCGCTGTCATCCAGCGAATACCCCACTGGGCAAGGGATTCGAAAATATCGTTCAGCGCCCTTCCCTTCTCGCTGAGGCTGTACTCGACGTTGGGGGGCATGCTGCTCACGACGCGACGAAGGATAATGCCCTCCTTCTCGAGTTCCAGAAGCCGCACGCGCAACGTCCGAGGGTTGATGCCATGCTCCCGCCCGATCTCGTTGAAGCGCTTGGTGCCGCCGAGCAGCGTGCGCACGATGTGCAAGGTCCAGCGCTGGTTGAGCAAGTCCAGGGTGGCGTTCACTGGACAAAAGATTCCTTCTTGGCGGTGGTGCTCCATCATGTCGGGCATGGCTCGATGCTCTTTTTCTACGCTAATTTTTGGATGATGAAAGTGAAACTTTTGGGCTGCTTCGCACGCTATTATCTATAGTACGATAGAAAACACATCCTCGAATGCTTTCATATAGGAGAAAATGAACATGCAACGTGCCGAGCAAATCACCGTTTTTCTACTGCGCATCGTGGCAGGCCTGTTATTCCTCCAGCACGGCGGCCAGAAGCTGTTCGACTGGTTCGGCGGCGTTCCGGCGGCGATGGGCGGCCATCCCGCGCTGATGACGCAAATGGGCATCGGCGGCGTTTTGGAATTCTTCGGCGGGCTATTACTGCTTCTCGGCCTCTTCACGCGGCCGGTCGCCTTTATCATTTCAGGCGAAATGGCGGTGGCCTATTTCCAGTTTCACCAGCCGAACGGCACGTGGCCGACGCAAAATCACGGCGAACCGGCCGTACTTTACTGCTTCATCTTTCTATTCTTCGCCGCTCATGGAGCGGGTCTCTGGAGCCTCGATTCGATGTTCCGAAGAAAGGAAGTTGTCACGACGACAAGCGCGCCGTCATCCTGAGCCTGCGAAGGATCTCTGTCCGAAGTCGGAGAGTTAAGGCGGAGATCCTTTGCCCTGCTTGCCTTTGATCGAGAGTCGACGATCTACTGCGGTTTCCTCGAAAGCGCCCTAACCTTTGGAATCGGTGAGCTTTTCGGGTAAATATGGCCGGTGAATGAACCTCTCCTCAAGCGTCTCACCGAAGCTCACGGCGTGCCCGGCCAAGAAGACCTGATCCGCGAAATCGTCGGCAAGGAACTCGCCGGCCTCTGCGACATCTCGACCGACGTGATGGGCAACATGATCTGCGTGAAGGAGGGCAAGGGCAAAGGAAAGACCAAGAAGCTCATGCTCGCCGCCCATATGGACGAAATCGGCTTCATCGTAAAATTTATAGACGACAAAGGCTTTCTTCGCCTGCAAACCCTCGGCGGATGGGACCCACGGCAAATGGCGAGCCAGCGCGTGTTCATTCACACCAAAGGGGGCATGCTAAACGGAGTACTCATGCTGAGCACGAAGCCAAAGCACCTATTGACTCCTGAAGAAGCGAACAAAGCGCCCACGGCCGATTAATATTTCGTGGACATCGGGATGAATGCGGAGGAGGCAAAGAAGGCCGTGCGCATCGGGGACATGGCGACGATGAACCGCACGTTTCAGCGCATGGGGCCGCTCTGCACGTGCAAATGCATGGACGACCGGGTCGCGGTGTATGTGATGATCGAGGCGATGAAGGCGGCCAAGAAACATCAGGTCGACGTTTACGGGGTAGCTACGGTTCAAGAGGAGATCGGCTTGCGCGGGGCGGCTGCTTGTGGGTGGAGCATTCAGCCCGATATCGGGGTAGCGATCGACATCACCCTTGCCAACGATATCCCCGGCATTCCAGAGCAGGATCACATTACGCGCCTTGGCGAAGGGGCGGCGATCAAGATCATGGACAGCAGCCTCATCTGCCACCCGAAGTTGGTCGAACACTTCCGGGTCCTTGCCGAAAAACATGGGATCAAGCATCAGATGGAGGTGCTCTCCATGGGAGGTACCGATGCTGGGGCTTTCCAAAGGCTTCACGGAGGAATCCCCGCATTCACGCTATCGATTCCCACTCGATACGTCCATACGGTAAATGAAACGGTGCATGAGAGCGACGTGGACGCATGCGTGGACTTGCTTGCTCGGTACATCGAGGACGCCCATAGCGGCAAATACACCTACAAATAAGACCGCATTTGCGCAAGAATCCAACTCGGGCGGCCCGTTTTTTGTACTACAATAGATAAAGCCTGACGGCCAGCCATTTCCTTTTTCCGGAATATGGCTCCATGTCGCCTGGCAAAAGGAGACTTTTAGTGAAGAAATTTTTGACCCTTAAGATAGGGTTCACGTGCTTAGCGTTGATTGCGGTTGCTTCGTCGAGCTTCGCAGACATGACGAAGGAAGAGCTTCAATCCTTCCGCCACCGAACTTTCGTCCAGCGACCTGGCATCGAAGAGTTTTCCGGCAAGATGATCGTACGGCCGCTGCAATTCAATGATGCGGTAGAGCAAACCGGATCGAATGTGGCGGCCCGCCAACTGCACAAACGTGCGATCGCCCGATTGCAGAGCGTGGTTCGCTATTACGGGGACATCGATGTCTATGTGGTTCGCCTTCCCCGTGGAATGGACGAAAATGCGTACGCTGGGCAGATGCTGGCGACCGGCGACTATGAATACGTCGAGCCGGATTGGACGGTGTATCCGGCGCTGACCCCGAACGATCCATTCTTCGGCACTCAATGGCACCATCAGACGATGCACTCGCCACAAGGTTGGGATCTCTGGACAGGCAGTAGCTCGATCACCTGCGCATTTACCGATACAGGAGTCGACCACAATCACGCGGACCTTGGACCGGCGCTTGTGCCTGGCTACAACTCGGCCAGCCATACGCGAGAAGTCGATGGTGGCGACACGAGCGACATTAACGGCCACGGCACTCACGTTGCAGGTGATGGCGCGGCCATCGGCAACAACGCGGTCGGTGTTGTCGGCGAGGGTTGGAATTTTCGAATCATGCCCATACGCGTCACCAATAACTCGGACGGCAGCGCGGCCTTCAGCAATATAGCCGAGGGCGGCCGCTGGGCCGTCGATAACGGGGCCAAGGTGATCAGCGCCAGCTATTCGGGCGTCAGCAATAGCCTTACCCAAACGACGGGCGACTACGTGCGGCAGCACGGGGGTCTCTATATGTACGCCGCCGGCAATGACAGTTCAAATCTATCGAGCTTCGACTGGGCGGATGTGGTCGTCGTTGGCGCCACCGATCGGGGAGACGTAAAAGCAAGCTTTTCGGCTTTCGGCCACGCCGTCGATGTATTTGCTCCCGGCGTCAACATCTATAGCACGACTCGAGGCGGTAGTTATGGATTCCTTAGCGGTACCAGCATGGCAACTCCGATCGCAAATGGCGTCGCCACTCTCATCTGGTCGACGAATTTGAATTTGACGTCCAACCAGGTCGAAGCAATCTTAGAGGAGTCTTGCCGAGACCTAGGAACCGCCGGTAACGACGATTTCTGGGGCTGGGGACGCGTCGACGTCTACAATGCGATGCAGGCCGCTCGCTTGTCGTCGGTGCTGCCCACCTCGTTCTCCGTTTTCCGAGGAACGCAGGTTAGTGGAAGTCTAACCAGCCTATTCAACAGCGATGATGATTATGTGGTCGTTCAGAACGGCGTAACCGCGCTTCGAACGGAGTCGCCAATAACCGTTACCATTATTGGGACATCGCCGATTCAGGTCGCGTCGATCTTCAACTTTACGGTCGAGAATCACGTGTCGATTACCGGACTCACCCAACGAATCGAATTCTATGACTTCGTTGCCGCTCGATACGAGGAAGAGGACGCTCGATCAGCGACGACCGCCGACAGCGTGACGGTGGCAATAGGTACAAGTCCCAGCCGTTTCATCGAGCCGGGAACAAACCTCGTGACTTCGCAAGTGCGTATTCGCGCCGACGGACCCGTATTCACCAACTCGTGGACTTCTTCCATCGACCAAGCTGTTTGGTCCATGCAGTAGTTCTCACTCCTCATTGCCGCGGCAGGATGTCATCTTCCTGCCGCGGTTTTTTTGTGCTCGATTCAATTCAGGTAAAAGGGATCACCGTGCCGAACCAGATCGCATCGCAAAAGAACTCGGCTCCTCCTTGGCTGCCCTACGTAGCTCCGATTGCCGTATTCCTCGCGCTTACTGCCCTCGAAGGAAAGCTTCCCGACCAGTACATCTGGGTCTATCTTGCGAAAGTCGTGGCAACGAGCTTGGTGTTGTTCGCCTGCCGCAGCACTTGGAAGGACATTCGATTCGAGTCTAAATGGATTCCCGCGGGAATCGTGGTCGGACTAGTCGTTTTTTTCGTTTGGATTGGAATTGAGAAAACGCTTCCTTATCCGCATTTTGGAGAACGAACGGCCTACAATCCCTTTCAAAGCATTGCCTCGGCTGGCAATCGCACGCTTTTTCTCGTCGCAAGATTTTATGGTTTAGTGCTGCTTGTTCCGGTAATGGAGGAGCTCTTTTGGCGTTCATTCCTCCTTCGATTCGCCTCAAACCAAGACTTTGAATCGTTACCAATCGGCACTTTCACATGGACTGGATTCTTCATCGTGGCGGGACTCTTTGGATTCTCTCATCCTGAATGGCTCGTGGCGATTATCGCGGCCGTCGCATACGGGCTATTGCTGCGCCAAACTAAAAGCATATTCGCCTGTGTGATCGCCCATTTGGTTACTAATCTGGTTTTGGGGGTCTACGTAATCACCCGCCATGATTGGCGCTTTTGGTAAACGAAACTTCCGAGCACCGTTCTGCCATACTAGACCCAATAGCAGCAAGCTAGATCGTGAGCGCTCGACCTAGTACCAAAATACAGGCGCAGATCGCTTGCCGCTTCATGAGCGAATGAATGAGACGAAAGTCCGCCCCACCCCCAGATTTAGAACCATCGGCCACCGATCCACAACTTCTGCCGCCTCCAAGTGTCAAGCCGGCCCGGCGACGGTCTCCGCCGAAGGCTGCGGCTGTACATCCCGAGACGCCAGATACCCGTTCAGTCGTCGTCGATAAGACTCCTGAAAGGAAATCGAAAAGGGACCTGTTATTCTCTAATCGAGATTCCGGTGCCCCTCAAGAACCTGTGACGGCAAACGTTCAGCGTCAAAAACGACGGACTTCTGCAGGAACCCCCGAAATTCCGACCGGCCCTAAACCACTGCCGGGCGACGTGTTCGATCTTCCAAGCCCGACCTGGAGACCCAAGGGAACGACCAGCGACTTCGAAAGCTCATCGGAAGAACCTTCACTCGCTCCTCGTCGCTCCAGGACCAGACGGAGGAAGGACGTTCGCGAGCGGGACATCTCGGCTGCCGCGGCCCTGATTCCGAATCAACCCGAAAGAAGACCTCGCCCGGAACGTTCGGAAACTACGGGACCGGAATCAAGGCCTGCACCCGTTAGGCGCAAACGTGAAGCCAGCCCAGACAGGGAGCAAAGGACAACAAAACCAGAGCCTCCGCCGGCTGTCGTGGCACGTCCTTACATTCCTCCGCCAGAGGACGCTCCACAAGTCATTCTACGGGACGGGGTGCCCACCTTGGTGCGGGACAAGCGGGTGTACCCGCCTGTTATGTTTTTCGGCAGTTCGCCCGATGAGGTTCGTGCGGCGACCGTTTTCGATGAGCTGCGCCTTGCCGCCGACAATGGAATCCATCTCTTTTCTCACCTCGTGGAGCTCGAAGTCGATCGTCGAAGCGTGGACGAAGCGGTCGCTTTCGCGGGCTATATGCTGAAAAAGACCTTAGAAATCGACCCCGAAGCGCAAGTTCTTTTTCGAATCGTTTTTAACGCTCCTAAAGGTTGGGACAGCTTATATCCAGCGGCTAAATATGTCGTGGAAAGCGGTGGGCTGGCCGAACCCAGCGTGTGTGACGATCAATTTTGGGGCGAAGCTGAGAAGTGCCTGACCGCTTTCATCGATCGTATTCGCATGCACGATATTGCGAGCCACATTCTTGGCATCCATTTGGAGCGAGGTGAGTGGTTTTTTGCTGAAGGTTGGGGTTACGATACATCGATCGCCGCCCACGTAAAATTCCGAGATTGGGTTCGATTTCGATATCGAAATGATATCGTGGCACTAAGGGCGGCTTGGTTCGACGGCCAGGTGCAGTTCGAGAACGTTTCGGTTCCCGAATATGGGCACGAAGTCCGGGCTGGCGAAGAGTTTGTTAGAACAGGCCGAAAGGCAAGGCCATGGGTGGATTACCATCTCTTTTTGAGCGATACGACCGTAGAGCGCATCGTGACGCTTGCTTCTGCGGCCAAGAAAGCGAGCGCCGCCACATTTTTGATCGGCGTGAGTTACGGTTATACGTTCGAGTGGTCTCATCCCGCGAATGGGCATCTTTCTCTCGGGAAGCTTCTCAGGACACGCGAAGTCGACTTCATCGCGGGACCGCCGAGCTATCGCAATCGAGAGCCGGGGTGCAGCGCGCCATTCCCTTGCCCGATCGATAGCTTTGCCCTCAACGGCAAACTTTACATCAGCGAAGAAGATTTCAAAACACCCATCAGTGGACGGCTGGAGCCAGACGATTTCAACCCCACCATGAAAACTCCACAGGCTCTTGAGAGTGTTCACTGGCGTGGCGCAGGAGCTGCTCTAGCCCACTTGAGTGGAGTTTGCTGGATGGATGTATGGGGGAACGGTTGGCTCAGTACCCCTGGCATTTGGCAGCGCGGCTCCGAAGTAGTCGACGCATTGATTCAACGGATGGCGGTTCCCGTTGTCGAGCCCGATGTCGCTGTTTTCATCGATGAAAGATCCCTCGCCTACTTGGTCGATCAGAAGGCATTCAGCCTACTCGTGCAAAGCGTTCGCGAAGCGATTTTGCGCAGCGGACTCTCCGTTGGATTTTATTTGCTGAGCGATTTGGCTCATCGGGAGCGTTTCCCCGAATCGAAACTATATGTTTTTATGAATGCCTGGGATGTGCGGCCCGAGGTCAGAAGCGCGATCAAAGCCCGCTTGCAAAGAGATAACAAAGTCCTTTTTTGGCTTTATGCGGCAGGACTTTTCGATGGCGGCCGAGACTCGCTAGAACGGGTTCGGGAAATCACCGGAATCGCTCTCAAGCCTCAGCCGTTCGGAAGTCGGCCCGGCACGACGATGTTGAATCGAAGGCATCCCCTCTGCGAAGCCCTCCCCGAAAAAATCGTGTCCGGAGGAGGCCAACTCGAGCCGAGCTATTTTGCAATCCCTGAAGATGGAATCGTTCTCGGAGAATATTCCCAAACGGGGCTGCCGAGCTTTGTTATGCGTGAATTTGCCACTGAAGGCAACTCGGAACTCAGCTGGAAATCGGTATTCCTCGGCGAGCCGATCGTCACTCCCGCTCTATTTCGAGCTTTGGGCCAGATCGCCGGAGCCCACGTCTGGAATTACCACGAGGACGTGGTCCACGTCCGTCCACCATTCTTGACCGTACATTGTAGTGGAGCGGGTGCGCGGGCTCTCACATTGCCCGATAAGTGGTCGGCCTACGAGGTCCACGCCAAGCGTTGGGCGGCCACCGATTCGACCCACTTGCGCTTCAACGCTACGGACGGTTCGACCCATCTATTTTTAGCCGGCTCCAAGCACGACATCGATCTTCTTCTGGCCATCAATCCTGAAGAGTGGCTGCGAATTGAAAACCTGCCGGAAAGCATCCCCAACACCCTCCAACTCGATGCGGTTAATTTCGACGTTCCCATCATGAAATTAGACGAGTGGATGGAGGAGAGTTGGACGGACGAAATGGCCGAAGACCTACTACTGAAGCCGTCGCAACTTGAGATCGAGGTTGAAGAAGTTCAAACCGGATCGGAAAACCTGTCCCGAAACCGGAGAAGTGGCAGACGGCGGAAAGAGAATCGTTCGAATATGGATGAATCTTCTCCAGGGCGTCGCGAAGGCGCAGATCGGGAAGAGGCATTCAATGATCTCGGCATGAACGTCGTGTTTCGCAAAAGGCAATAAATGCCTGAGCCACTAACTCATGAGCCCGGCCTTCGACGAGTCGGTCTTGTCGCGCTCATCGGTCGCCCAAACGTTGGCAAGAGCACGCTTCTCAACGCGATCGTCGGGCAAAAGGTGTCCATTGTGAGCGATAAAGCTCAAACGACTCGACGAAAACTCATCGGGATCGCCACCCAACCCGAATATCAAATTGGATTTGTCGATACTCCGGGAATCCACGAGCCTCACACTCAGCTTGGAAAAATCCTAAATGAAACGGCCCGACAAGCTCTCAATGACGTCGACGCAGTGCTCGTCGTCGTCGATTCGAGCCGACCCCCGGACCGGGAAGATACGGCGATCGCGCGAATGCTCCAAAGCGCTAAGAACGATCGTCACAACGCACCTATCCTGCTGTGCCTCAACAAAATGGACTTGCTGAAGGCAGCAGACGTGCCCGATCACGTGGAAGGCTACACCAAGCTATTTGGTACTGAAGATTACATGATGACGAGCTTGACGAAGCGGCAGAACGTGGACAAGCTTATCGAACTGGTCGTCTCCAAACTTCCTGAAGGAGAACCCCTTTTCGAGGAGGATGCGCTTACGGATCAGCCCATGAGAATTATTGCCGCCGAGCTTATCCGCGAGAAAGCCCTGCGTTTAACTCGCCAAGAAGTGCCTCACTCACTTGCCACTTTGGTCGATGCTTGGGATGAAGACCCGAACGGCCGGCTCATCAGAATCAGCGCTTCCATCATCGTCGAGAAAGAGGGCCAAAAGGCGATCTTGATCGGAAAGCAAGGATCTATGCTCAAGCGTATCGGTACAGAGGCGAGGGTTGAGATCGAAGAGTTGGCCGGCCAGCATGTGTACCTCGAACTGTTTGTCAAAGTTAGGCCGGACTGGCGCCAAAATCCAAGGATGCTCCGCGATCTCGAATACCTCGTTTGACGGGCTCCTTTTTGAGGAAGTGCTCGGCAGTATGCGGACCATTATTGCGGCCCCTTTCGGGTATCTTAGGCTAACGATCTCCATTTAACTTGGCTCACGAAGCGATACTCCCCCGGTCGTTCTTCCACATCCTATGAAACAGTTACGAGCTTTATCAATACTCTTTTCCGTGGCCGGACTGGCCGTCACCGGCACTAGCCAGCTCAGAATAGCGACCTGGAACGTGACCAATTATTCGGGTGGCCGCGTGAACGAATTTCAAACCGCGATTTACGGCCAGTTTAACGGTCGAAGCATGGCTCCCGATCTGCTTATCGGCCAAGAATTCATTAGCCAAACCGCCGTAAATACCTTTCGCGATTTGCTCAACACGGCCTCGGGCAGTCCTGGTGATTGGGCGGCGGCGCCATTTATCGATGGCCCGGACACAGACAGCGCTTTCTTTTACCGAACGTCGAAAGTCATTTATATAGCTACCACGATTGCCGCTCGTGGATCGACCGACCCAAATAACCAACCTCGCAACACCTATCGATACGATTTCCGGCCGGTTGGATATTCGGGCGACGGGTCGATCGTCGCCTGCTATAGCGTTCACATGAAAGCAGGTTCGCAGACGACGGATCAGAGCCGCCGCTTAGTTGAAGCCCAAAGAATTAGAGCGAACGCGGAAACCCTCGATAGCTCATGGAATTTCCTCATGGCAGGCGATACAAATATCCAAACGTCCTCTCAAGCCGCCTATCAGGAGCTCGTAGGAAGCCACACGCTCAATTCCGGACGTTTTTTCGATCCGATAGATGCGCCCGGGAGCTGGAACAACAACGGCAGCTTCCGATTTGTTCACACTCAAGACCCTGCATCTCAAATGGACGACCGATTCGACCAAATCATATTATCTGCAAATTTGATCAACCATGTGGGAATGGATTATATCGGTAACTCGACGGCCACCTATAGCGAGTCCACTTGGAATGATCCAAACCACTCCTTCCGATGTTGGGGGAACGACGGCACGAGCTTCAACACCTTGCTGACCGTGAACGGCAATACGATGGTTGGTCCGACGATAGCCCAAGCCCTGATCGATTCGGCTCTTGGCAATGGGCACTTTACCCGTGTATTTGGATATGAAAGTGCCGGCACACGTGGGGTCTCAGCCATCCATCGACTTCGGCATGGCGTTTCAAGGCACTCGCGCCCGCAGAGTCCTCGAGGTTTGGAATGCGGCCGACACTGGATTATGGAGTACGGCCGGGATTGCCGACTTGAATTATTCTTTCTCCGCCTCTTCCGGCTTTTCCGCTCCGGGAGGTTCATTTCGGGTAGCGCCTGGGTCGCAGCCGAATCAACACGTTATCCAGATGGACACGACCACACTTGGGGCAAAACAGGGACCGTCATCATTCATTCGGATGATCCAGACCAGCCATCGCGTGTCGTCACTTTGCGCGGTTATGTCTTTGGCCGATCGCCGATCTCGGGCTCAGGAATCGATTAAGCAGGTCGCCGACAATCTCACGCGCCCAAACGTAACGTCCTCGACTTCGAAACGTTCATTCTAAGCATGGCGCGCTTGGGAAGCGGGCCCGGAGAGTTAATATGAAAACACTTCTCGTCATAAGCATCGCCTTGGCCGCAGCTGCCTCATGTCTGGCTGGCGATAACGACAAGCCTGTCCGCAGAATTCGCATTTTTCACGCCGATCCCCAGCTAATCATGATGCTGCTCGGCAATGGGCACGCGATCCAGCCAGAGTACAGCACTTTGGTAAGCGGATTCTCAAACGGTTTTGGCGGCGGATCCGGCCCAAACTCGGGTCAAGGGATCGGCGGAAGCCACACCCCTTCGTTCCCCGGAATGTCGGGAAGCTCCGGTAGCGGCCGTCCAGGCAAGTAACCTCCTCAAAACGACTGGTAGAATGCCGGTCATAAGCAGCGTGAATCACGTTCTTATGACCGGCCTCTTCTATGCGCGTCGTCATGCTTTCCTGGGAATATCCGCCAAGAATCGTTGGCGGAATTAGTCCACACGTTTACGAGCTGAGCCAGGAATTGGTTAAGCTTGGGATCGAGGTGCATGTCGTTACCAAGGCCACTCCTTTAGCAGCCGACGAGGAAATCGAACCAAGCGGAGTGCATGTGCACCGCGTCCATCTTGGACATGATCCAGACAACTTCGTTCATGAGATTCAACTACTCAATCAAGCTACCGACTTACGGGTGCGCCAATTGTTGGAAGATTGGCGGCCGGGGGGAGATCCGACCCTCTTTCACGCCCACGACTGGCTGAGTCTCGATGCCGCCAGAGAACTCAAGTATGAATATCAGCTCCCCATGATCGCCACTATTCATGCCACCGAAGAAGGAAGGAATCAAGGGTTACATAACGATCTTCAGCGCTATATCCATGAACAGGAATATTGGCTCACTTATGAAGCGTGGCGCGTCATCGTGTGCAGCGAATTCATGAGAACCGAAGTCATGCGCGCCTTTGATTGTCCCTTTGACAAAGTGGAGGTCATATATAACGGAGTGGATGCCGAGAAGTTTCGTTTTTCCTGGAAGGAAAGCGAGAAAGCAGAGTGGCGCCTAAAATTCGCCTTACCTGACGAGAAGATTGTGATGTATGTGGGCCGCTTCGTTCGAGAGAAGGGCATTCAGGTTCTTCTCAATTCCGCCAGCGTGATTCTTGCCCAAGAACCTGACACGAAATTCGTTATCGTAGGCGGCGGCCATCGCGAACGCTTGGAAAAATTCGTGCGGTGGTATGGCTTGGAGAGCAAGGTTTTATTCACTGGCTTTATGGCGAACCGGTCGCTGTACCAGATCTATCGGGTGGCGGACGTGGCAGTATTTCCTTCTCTCTACGAGCCATTTGGGATCGTCGCCCTGGAGGGCATGGCGGCGGGAGCGGCAGTGGTGACCTCGGACGCAGGAGGCCTAAGGGAGGTTGTGTTGCACGACCAAACGGGCACCCTGTCATTTGCCGGAAATCCGGAAAGCCTGGCTTGGGCCGTGCTCAATGTCCTGCGCGACCCCGAGCGGGCCCAACGTCTTAAGAAGGCGGCAAAGGAACGCCTGGGAAAAGAGTTTGAATGGTCGAAATTGGCAAAACAGACGGCCAAAGCATACGAGAGGGTTTGGAACGAGTTCCTGCAAAGTTACTGGGCGGATAACACCCTTTGGCCTGTGACTCCGGGCGCCACAGAAAGAGCCGAACGGTTGGGAGTTCGGGATAAGGCGAAGACAGGCGCATTCGCTTCACGCCCTAGGCGCCAAACTCACGTTTTTGCTCCCTCGACGGGCTTGGCTGCGGACCAAGTTCTGGCCGATGAAGTCGATGCCGATCTAGAAACCTGAATTAGCTCATGCGTAACGCTCGATCGAGATCGTCGATCAAATCGGCGCTGCTCTCCAGACCCACCGACAGCCGAATAAAATCCGCGCTGACTCCAGTACTCATCTGCTCATCTGGAGATAACTGCGAATGCGTCGTGCTCGCCGGATGTATCACCAGTGATTTAGCGTCACCTACGTTCGCTAACAGGGAAAAGAGTTTTAGCGAATCGATAAATTTGAGAGCGGATTCGTAGCCGCCTTTGATCCCAAATCCAAGAATTGCCCCAAAAAGCCCGTTCCCGTGATATTTCTTGGCGTTCGCATGGTATTGGCCATCTGGCAAACCGGGATAGTTCACCCACACTACGTTCGGATGCCCAGTCAAAAACTTCGCCACCGTCAGGGCATTTTGCGAATGTCGTTCCATTCGCAGGTGGAGAGTTTCTAAGCCCTGAAGGAGCAAGAATGAGCTGAATGGCGAAATTGAGCCTCCCGTGTCTCGTAAGCCTTGCACGCGCGCCTTTATCGCGAAGGCCACGTTGCCCATCCCGGGAAAATCGGCAAAAGTTTCCCAGAGCTTGAGGCCATGATAGCTGGGATCCGGTTCCGTAAAGCCTTTGAACTTTCCGCAACCCCAATCGAAATTGCCGCCATCCACAATTAGGCCGCCGATAGTCGTGCCATGTCCGCCGATGAATTTCGTGGCTGAATGCACGACGATATTGGCCCCAAGCTCGATGGGACGCATGAGGTACGGCGAGGGCAAGGTATTGTCGATCATCAATGGGATTTGATGGCCCTTCGCGATGCGAGCGACCTCCTCGAAGGGAAACGTATCGAGCTTCGGATTGCCCACCGATTCTCCGAAAATTAACTTGGTCCGATCGGTGATAGCTCGCTCGAAGGATTGGGGATCGGCAGGGTCCACAAACTTGACGTTGATGCCAAATCTGGGAAGCGTGTAGTGAAAGAGATTGTACGTCCCGCCATACAAGCTGGTAGATGAGATGATTTCATCACCCTGCTCGCAAATGGTGAGAATGGCAAGCGTCTCGGCCGCTTGCCCGCTTGCCGCCGCCAAACCGGCCGTGCCACCTTCGAGAGCGGCGATGCGCTGCTCGAGCACGTCAGTAGTTGGATTCATGATCCGCGTATAAACGTTGCCAAACTCCTGAAGCGCGAAAAGGCGCGCCGCGTGGGATGTGTCGTCAAACACATAGCTGGTCGTTTGGTAGATCGGCACAGCTCGCGCTTTTGTCGTCGGATCGACGGTCTGCCCGCCGTGCAAGGCTAGAGTTTCGATGTCGTACGCCTTGCTTTCGGTAATTGCACTCATTTCAACTGCTCCTATGAAATCGGAATTGTTAGATACGGCAATTATACGTATTCCGGACCTTATGCCATGTCAACGAGGCTCGCGACGGTAGAATTCCACCCCATGGCCTTACAAAAAAAGACGGTAAGAGATATCGATGTGCAGGGAAAGAAGGTCTTGGTTCGATGCGATTTCAACGTTCCTCTGGAAAATGGAGTGATTCAAGACGATAAACGCATTCGAGAGGCCCTGCCCACCATTCGCTACCTCCTACAGCATGGCGCCGGAGTCGTCCTGGCCAGCCATTTGGGAAGACCAAAAGGCGTTACGGCAGAATTTTCGCTGGCCCCCATTGCCAGTTACCTCTCGCAAGCGCTCGAAATGGACGTTCCATTGCTTCCCGATTGCGTCGGTCCCGAGATCGAGAGGGTTTGCGCTGCATTGAAACCGGGCGGAGTCGTTCTTCTCGAGAATTTGCGCTTTCATCCCGAAGAAGAGGCGAACGACCTGGCGTTCGCTCAGGAGCTTGCCAAATTGGCCGATCTCTACGTGAACGACGCGTTCGGGACCGCCCATCGGGCTCACGCTTCCACCGAAGGCGTCGCCCATCTCCTCCCGGCGGTAGCTGGACTTCTCATGGAGAAAGAAATCAATTTTCTAGGCGCGGCATTGGAGCAGCCTAAGCGGCCTTTCGTGGCCATCCTTGGCGGAGCAAAGGTAAAAGATAAGATCGCCGTCATCGAGAGCCTCTTACCCAAGGTCGACCAGCTTCTCATTGGCGGAGGCATGGCCTTTACATTTCTTAAGGCTAAAGGAATGGAAATCGGGTGCTCCCTACTGGATGAAAGCAACATCGAAACTGCCCAGCGGCTCATGGCCGAAAGCATGGACAGAATGAAACTTCCCATCGATGTCGTGGTAGCAAAGGAACTCACCGCCACCGCCTCTACCCATATTGTCTCGGCCGATGCAATTCCCCCTGACATGATCGGCGCCGACATTGGCCCTAAAACCGCCGAAATGTTTGGCCGGTCGATCGAATGCGCAGGTACGGTGCTCTGGAACGGTCCGATGGGGGTGTTTGAGATGAAGCCATTTGCGGACGGAACCAGGAGCGTCGCCGAAAGCATGGCCAAATGCAAAGGCACCACGATCGTCGGGGGAGGAGATAGCGCCGCCGCTATCGAAGAGTTCGGGCTAGCCGACAAGGTCAGCCACGTCAGTACCGGGGGAGGCGCCAGCCTCGAGTTCCTCGAAGGTAAGGAGCTACCTGGAATCGCTGCTCTGCAAGACGCCGAGCACTAACCCAGGCCGGCAACTTTGCCGATACTTCCAATAGGCCCTCGGTGCGCCCGCAATCTGCCATGACCAGCCTACAGAAGATCCTAAAGCACACCGATTTGGTCCTCGGCGTCGGGCTGCTCATCATCGTGGCGATGCTGATCTTGCCGTTGCCGGAATGGGCCCTCGACGTCGGCTTGGTGTTGGCCATAGCTTCTTCGGTGCTCATTTTGCTCTCTGCGGTTAATGTCACGGATCCGCTCAACTTCAGTGTGTTCCCTTCTCTCCTCCTGGTTACCACCCTATTTCGCCTTGCCCTCAGCGTGGCCGCTACCAAGCTTGTTTTAGGCACCGGGTCCGCTGGGCGGGTCATCGCAACATTTGGAAGCTTTGTCATGCACGGCAACTTCGTGGTGGGCTTCGTAGCGTTCTTGATCTTGGTTATCGTGCAATTCATCGTGATTACCAACGGCGCAGGCCGCGTTGCCGAAGTCGTGGCCCGATTCACGTTGGATGCGATGCCCGGCAAGCAAATGGCCATCGACGCGGATTTGGCGGCAGGACTTATCGACGAGGACACCGCTCGGGAACGACGCAAAAAGATTAAGCAAGAGGCCGACTTCTATGGCTCTATGGATGGCGCCAGCAAGTTCGTCAAGGGCGACGCCATCGCTTCCATCCTTATCATTCTCGTCAATATCGTGGGAGGCTTCATTGTCGGGTTCCTCAATGGAGGCGGCGACGCCTTGACGGTTTTGCGAACCTATGCTTTGCTTTCCGTCGGCGAAGGCTTAGTTTCCCAAGTCCCGGCATTGCTGATTTCTACCGCCAGCGGCCTCCTCGTGACGCGGGCCGGCCAAGAGCGAAGCATGGGCGGCGAAGTCCTCGGCCAAGTCCTCTCCCAACCCAAGGCGATTGGAGCAGCGGGTGCCGCCTTGATGGCTTTCGCGCTGGTACCGGGATTCCCCGCCCTCATCTTCCTCGTCATCGGAGGCGGCATGGTCGCCTTGTATCGCTATCTGGCCGGTAATCCGGCGCTCGTTAAGGGCCTCGCCAATCCCCAGTCGAAATCCGAACAGGAATCGGCTCCTCCCGCCGTTGCCCCTGCAACCCCCGAATCCGTGCTCCCGCTGCTGAGCGTGGACCCGCTCGAAATCGAGATCGGCTATGGCTTGACCCGCCTCGCCGATAGCCGGGCCGGCGGAGACATGGCGGAAAGGGTCACCGCCACTCGCCGGCAAATTGCGGTGGAAATGGGCCTTGTCATGCCCACCGTCCGCATCCGTGACAGCGTTCATCTGGCCTCGAACGAATACATCATCCAGGTTCGGGGTGAAGAGGTGGCGAGGGCTTCGGCCCAACCCGGCATGCTACTGGCGATCGACAGCGGGGCTGTCCTGCAGCCGGTTATCGGTTCTCCCACTCGCGAGCCGGTATTCGGCCTGGACGCTCTTTGGATCGACGCCGGCATGCGTGAGCAGGCCGAGCGAAGCGGATATACGGTCATCGAACCAAGCGCGATGATCGCAACCCATCTGAGCGAGGTCGTGAAGGCCCACGCCGCCGAACTCATCAGCCGCCAAGACGTCCAGAATTTGCTCGACAACACGAAGGTCCTCAACCAGGCCGTGATCGACGACTTGTCTCCCAATAACTTGGGAATCGGAGACGTTCAAAAAGTGCTTCAACACCTGCTTCGTGAGCGCGTGCCGATCCGAGACATGGTCACCATTCTGGAGACGTTAGCGGATTACGGCCAAAGGGTGAAGGAGCCTGACCAACTTGGCGAGCTCGTTCGGGCCGCGATATCCCGGACCATCACCCGGCAGTTCCTCGATGGGGAAAATAAGCTCCACTGCATCACGCTCGAGCCTCCTCTCGAACGCGAGATTTCCGAAAACTTGCAGCAATCCGGGGCAGGGACCATGCTGGTTCTCGAACCAGAAGCTCAGCAACGACTGGTGAGCAAGTTGCGCGAGGAGTCGGATCTAGCCACCGCGCGAGGCACCCAGCCGGTCGTTCTATGCGGCACGCAAGTGCGGTTGCCCCTCAAACGCTTGCTGGAACGCTATCTGCCTGCTCTTCCTGTCGTTGCTTACAACGAAGTCGCCGCGAAAGCCGATGTCGAGTTCGTGGCCCAAGTAAAAGTTGCTTAGGTTTTCTGGGTTCTTTTTCCTATCGTTCAGGGTGTCCATTGTTCGATTTACAGGTTCCTTTTGCCTAAATTCCTGTTTTTCCTACCGCATAGGGGGCAAGATTTTTTTCACCGTTTGCGGTTCTAACTTTAAGCTGCGCTGCGGACGCAAAAGTCAACCAGTTTTCAGAATTTGGAATCGAGATTGGACCAAGGCTTATAGTCCGTCACCACCTTTAAAGTGGCACGGGCGTTTGGTGACGGTCAAATCGATCGATGACGGTCACTGCGCGAGGAACGTTTCGCGGGCCAATCGCCGCCTGCAAGCCTGTGAATCCATCCGAGGGTCACAACTCATGATGCTGTTTCTCCGCGACCTGTCAACTGTACGGAATCGCACTGGGGAACATGTAGCGGACCGGACTCGGTCAACTGAGCCATTATTTCCACAATGGAAAACTATAGAGCGCTTTGGCTTCGGCTCTTCGACGATCAAGGGTGGTTCAGAGGAGGCAAGCCGGGTCCCCCAGAAGTATTGGAACAAATTGGAATCTGCTATGGCTCCGAGGAAGAGACCTTTCTTGGTTTGCAATATGTGGTTGAGGTAACGGACGACTTTCTCGTGATGGAGTACTCCTACGAGGCGCCGCCAATCCAGATCCCGTGGACTGTGCGCCACCCATCCGGCAAGACCAAAAAATGGATCCCCTGGTCGAGCATCAAGTACGCTTACGAAAACAGCCACTCAGGCTAACGCCAGCAGTTAAGCTTGCAATAACAATCTGCTAACATCGAAGGTCTAGGCCAAGATATGCTGGCTAAAGATGCTCATACCTGTTTAGCGACTAGTCCGTTATTGTTGGGCGCTATCTTTTGCGTTGTGAGGGGCAACAACGTCGAGCGTTGGCAATGGCGAGCGGCGCTGAAAGGCTTTCTCTACGCTGCTGCCATTGGAGTGATCGTTGGACTGCCAGTTCATATCTTTTGCGTCCGGAGCAAAGAACCTTGTGCATAGAGATACAAACCTAAAAGCCGACATATTTGTACACCAACTCTTTTGACCCATCGATGCATATGGGGCCCTCGAATTCGGACTGGAAGGTTTCACATTGATGAAACTCCAACTCCATGATTTCAGGGGCCCCTTGGTACAGCGAGTTTGTATCGGAGCTTCTCCGAAAGCAACTCTCGAATCTCGACGTCGTCGTGCTCGAAAATCGCGTAGCCGCTCCAAAGCGCCTTGGGTCGAGGGGACTCTGGCAAACCGCGCCGCCAAACCTTGCCTGATGGAAGGTGGAAAATGAAGTTGGGTTTTTCTCCTCGGCCACCCTCGAGAACGCACCAGACATAGCCCTTCATCGGGTCGGTGGCAACGACTGCCACCGATGCCGGGAAGAAGCGTCCCCTCGACGCCGACAGCAGGGGCTTTACCCGCTTCGCCTTGAGATCGACTGCGTAGGCGGTGGTGGTGTCCCATGAATAGTCCGGCGCGAGTACAAGCCATTGGTTCATGAGATAAGAAAACGCCTGGGTTTGCTGCGGCAGCCGCATGAATATCCGCCTGGATTCTCCCGAGGCATCTATCTCGGAAAGCAAACCGCGACTGAATACGAGGGTTTTCTTTCCAAAACCAAACAGCCACGACGAGGGCTCGGCGTACTTGGAAAACCTGGGCAGGTCTAATGCGCGAATCGGTCGGATTGCAAACAGGGGGGCGACCGATATCTTCACGAGAAGCGCTGCCTCCATGGAATCGTGGTGAACCGTGACGACCCCCAAGACATTTCTGCCGATTTGGCGGGCTTCGGCGAGGTTGATGGAAAGCGGAGAGAGTCCATTGAGATAGCGAAGCTGGTTCGCCTGTGGGTGACCGCCCCAGATCGAGTCGCCTTTCAGCCATTCCGCTAAACGTTCCTTCAAAACTATTTCCCCGAGCACCGTGCGGTCCCGAAGAAGAAACGTGGGGCCGTAACGCATCTGGGAAATATGCAGCCCTCCTCCTATAAACCACTTGCTCAGGCTGCCCTGATTGAGGACGATTTTCGCTTTTGCCCAACGAAGGATGATGCTATCTCCATCCCGGGCTACCATCGGCTGGCTAGTTGCGCTAGCGATGGACAAAGCCATTGACAGGGCGAAAACCTGCATGGCTGGATTATAGCCAGCAGTAAAAGTTGTGCTCTCCTCATACGGCGGTAAGATTGTCCTCGTCATGGGTTTCCTCCGAGAATTAGCCAGTCCCCACAGTAAATACTCTCTGGCTCGGGCCTTTCGGAGGAAGCGCATGTCCCTGTTTGTCGAGCTTCTTAAGAGACTGCCGAGGCCCATCTCGATCCTCGATGTGGGCGGGCTGGCAAGCTTTTGGAGGGCGGTCGGCCTCATCGGCGATGACAGCATCTCCATTTTGATTCTGAATGTGTATGAGACGGATCAGGATTCCGAGAATATTCGATTCACGCTCGGAGATGGTCGAGCGATGACTCAGTTCACGGATGCTCAATTCGATGTCGTGTTTTCCAACTCGGTGATCGAACATGTGGGGGGAATCGAAGATCAAAGGAAAATGGCGGCCGAAATGCAGCGTGTCGGCAAGAGATATTTCCTCCAGACGCCCAATCGCTATTTTCCGATCGAGCCGCATTTCTTGTTTCCTTTTTTTCAGTTCTTGCCATTTTCAGTCAAGGTCGCGCTTATACGGCGTTTTAATTTAGGTTGGTTCAAGCGGGCGCCCGACCGCGCAACGGCGGAAGCCTACGCCAGCGAGATTCGCCTGATGAATTACCGCGAACTGCGCTCTCTCTTCCCTTCCGCGACCATCGTTGGGGAAAGGTTGTTCGGTCTGGTGAAGTCCTACATCGTTTACGAGCACTGGCCACCCTCTCCTGATGGTAAGTGACCTGCGTGTACTGCATCGGCAATCGCCTATGTTTCGTCTGATCATTACGGTGGGCAATAGCTCGTGATTCGTAAAATCGTCCTCGAGAACTTCATGTCCCACAAGCAGTCGGTTATCGAGCCCGCGGACGGGCTGACCGTGCTTACGGGACCGAATAATTGCGGTAAATCGGCAGTGGTGGTAGCCCTGCAAACCCTCTGCTGCAACGACCGCGGTAGCCGCGCCTATGTGCGTCACGAGGAAAAGGAAGCGCGGGTGCGAGTCGAAACCAGCGAAGGGCACCGCGTGGAATGGATTCGCAAAGGCGAGGTGGTCAGCTACAAAGTCGATGGGCGCGAGATCAACCGGCTCAAGGGTGGCGTCCCCGAAGACCTTCACGAGTTGCTGCGCCTCGGCAAAGTGGAAGATGCAAGCAGGGAGAGCGAATTCGACATCCACTTCGCCGAGCAAAAGTCGCCGATTTTCTTGCTTAACGAGCCTGGGAGCCGGGCCGCCACCTTCTTTGCTTGTGCCTCAGACGCGGGCTTGCTCCTCAGGATGCAACAGATTCATAAGGAGCGCGAGCGGGAGGTCAAAGGGCAGGAAAAAATGCTTCAGACCCAGATAGCGATCTCGCGGCGCGAAGCTCAGCGATATGATTCTCTGCCGAGCTTACAACTGCTCGTCAAGAGCGCGGACCACCAATACGAGAACTTGTTTGATGGACTGTCGAAAGCGCATCGGGTGAGCTTGGCCATGCTGGACCTAGAGCGAGCGGAAATCAGGCGGAGAATCCACCATGGACTTTGTTCGGCCCTCATGGGCCTTGTAAATCCGCCCTTGTTGGAACCTGATATCCCCCTGCGTGAGCTATGTGGCGCGTTGAAGGATAGACGACAGACCGCCTCGATTGGGCAAGCTCGCTTCTCGGCGCTGGAGAAATTGGACGAGAGTCCCGCTGCAGACGATGCGCCCTATCTGAAGCTCCTCATGAGCGAACTGACCGCAAAACGAGCCGTGGTTTCGAGGCACGGCGGCGATATTAAGGCTTTAGAGAGGGTCGAGCGTGTCCCCGAATTGCCTGATCTGCAGGCTCTAGCACGGCTGTGCGACGCGTTGGCTCGAACTTCCCGGGCCGGGGCTGGGTTCGTGATAAAACATCGGATCGCCGAGCGAGCTCTTCCCCCGCCAACCGTATCGGATGTGAACGAACTCTTGGAGACTGTCCAACGAATCACCGAAAGGCAAACTGGCTTGCAATTGCAGCAAAAAGAAACGGAAAGAATTCAGAGAGATATCACAAGCGTCGAACAAGAGATGCGGGCTTTTGTCAAGAAGCATCCTATTTGCCCATTATGTGGAAGCAAACTGGATGCGTCCGAGGTTCTGGGCCGCGGAGGCCACGTCCATGCCTGAGTACAAGGGACTGATATTCATCGGCGATCCCCACTTGGCCAGCCGCGTGCCTGGTTTTCGCAAGGACGATTACCCGGAGAAAATCCTCGGAAAGCTTGCCTGGTGCCTGGAATACGCAGATGCGCAACAGCTCCTGCCTTGCCTTCTGGGGGACACCTTCAACTGGCCACGCGACAACTCAAACTGGCTGGTCGGCGAGGTGTGCCGGCTGCTCGTGGGACGCCGCACTCTGGCGATCTTCGGGAACCACGACTGCCGGGAGAATGCACTCGCCGCGGACGATTCGCTTAGCGTCCTCGTGAAGGCGGGGCTCATCCAGATCGTCGATGAGCGAAATTATTGGAAAGGCATGGTCGGAGGCCGCCAAGTGATCGTGGGCGGGACCTCGTGGGGCGAATTTCTGCCGGATATGTTTTGGGATGGTGTGTCGCCCGATGTACTCGTGTTCTGGATGGTCCACCACGACGTACGCGTGCCCGGCTACGAGACGATAGGCACGTTCGACCCGGGGGAAATTGCCGGAATCGATGTAGTGGTCAACGGACACATCCATACGCGGTTGCCGGAAATCCAGAAAGGAAAAACGCGTTGGATTACACCAGGCAACATCGCGCGAATCAAACGCTCGGCAAAGGATCACGTACCATCCGTGCTGCGGGTCGACATCGATCCGGAAGACTTCAGGACGACCTACATCGAGATACCCCACGATCCGTTCGAAGACGTATTCCACGGTGAGGTGGCGGTAGAATCCGAGCCCGACGAGACCTCTGCTTTCATACGTGGGCTGGCCGAGCTTCAGGGACGGCGGACCGCCCATGGCGCGGGCTTACAAGAATTCCTCGATCATAATTTACGGCAATTCGAGCCCTCCGTTGCCGATGAAATTCGAAGACTATCCCGGGAAGTGATGGAACATGCATGACGAGCCTCAGGACATCGAGACGCTGCGAAAACGTTACGAGCAGTTGAACACCAAGAAGACCCAGGCGGAAACGTTGCTTAGCACCGCCAACCAAGAATTGGAAAGGCTAAAGGCGGAGGCCAAAAGCAAGTACGGAACGGACGACCTCCAGGAGCTGGAAATGAAGCTCAAGGAAATGGAAGAGGAGAATCTGCGCAAGCGGCGCGATTACCAAAAGCTGCTCGATCAAATCGAGAGAGAGCTACTCAGCGTGGAAGGGGCGCAGCCGGAGGAGGCCTCACTCTAAGTGCGCCCTTCGCCTAACGTGCCGCTTTTGGAGGTTCCGAGGCTTCCGGATCCGGCAGAACTGCCGAATCCCGCTAGCATCCGCCATCGCTTCGCGAGCTTACAAGCAAAGGCCGCCGCCGCAGAAGATCAGCTGAGACGCCAAGAGAAGCAGCTCGATGATGCCCGGGCATATCTGGAGCTCGCGCCAAAAGTGGAAGCGGCGCTGCAATCATTGGGACGGCAGATGTTTCTGGACCTCATTGAAACCTTAGAGCAACAGCTTACTCTCGCGCTCCAGGAAGTTTTGGAGCAGCCATTGAAGCTGAAAGCCCTTGTGGAGTACAAGCGAGGGGGGGTGACCGTCGAATTCCACATCGAGCGTGACGGCCATCGCGAAGACATCATGAAGGGCCAGGGGGGATCGGTTGTGAATGTTCTCTCGGTGGGCTTACGGCTGTTTGCGCTAAGCCAGCTCGATCCCGCCGAGCACCGACCCTTCCTGCTGCTGGATGAGCCGGACGGGTGGCTGCGCCCCGATCTTGTTCCACGGCTGGTGAAGATCATCCACGAGGCGGGCTCGGCACTCGGGTTTCAAATTATCTTGATCAGCCACCACGAAGTCGAAGCTTTCATTCGCTATGCGGACAAGGTTTATGCGTTCATACCGCAGCCGGACGGAAGCGTCAAGGTGGTGTGGCAGCAGCACCAGCCGGCAGCCGAAGATATGGATCTTTAGGCCGCTATGCACCGCCCACTGCGAACCACGCTAAGATTCTTGGCAGGCTTAATATCGCTTATCGTTTTGACAAACTTAATATTCACCGATATCCCAGTAATGTGTGGTCTGCTTTTTATGGATGGTCCGGATCCCAAGCGGCCCGGCCACATGATAGGATATGGGCCGAGTCCGCTCTCTTTGCTCGCAGAAATCAGTTTGCTCGTGCTCAGCGTTTACCTTTACATTCGAGCAGCGCGGATCATGAGGTAGCGGCCACCATCAGGGTAATCTCTCGCCTCCCATGTCCACCATCAACCACCAAGACATCCGCATCGGCACTATGGCCGGGATGACCAACGGGGCGAAGTATCTGCAGCAGATTCTTCCCCACGGATTCGAATCGTTCGAGCTCACACTATGGCAGTACGTCGGCGACGTAAACCTTGCGAACCTCGCCAAGGAAGTCAAAGGCGTCTTGGGGGATCAGGCGATTGTCAGCAGCCTCGGCATCTACGGTAATCCGCTGCAAGACGCGCGCACGGCGAGCGATTGGGAGACCGTGATCAAGGCGTGCAAGCTGTTTGGTTGCAACGTGGTCTGCGGCTTCGCGGGAGCGGTCGAGGAATGCCCGATCGATGGAAATATGAGCCGGTTTAAGGAAGTCTTCGGGCGCATCGCGAAAGTGGCGGAGGACGAGGGCGTGCGGATCGCATTCGAGAATTGCGACATGGGAGGGACATGGTCTGCTCCGAAATGGAACATCGCCCATTCCCCGCGCGCCTGGGAGATGATGTTCAACGAAGTGCCGAGCTCGGCGCTGGGGCTGGAATGGGAGCCATGCCACCAGATGGTTTCACTCATCGATCCCATCCCGCAGCTTCGAAAATGGGTTTCGAAGGTCTACCACGTGCATGGAAAAGACGCCACCGTGGCTTGGGACTTGATCAAGACGGAAGGAATCCGCAGCGGGCGCGACCTGATCTGGCATCGAACCCCCGGATTCGGCGACACGAACTGGACCGATGTGATTACGATCTTGCGGCAAGGGGGCTTCAAAGGATCGATCGACATCGAAGGCTGGCACGATCCGATCTACCGTGAAGAGCTCGAGATGACGGGCCAGGTTCATGCCCTGCGATACTTGAAGTCATGTCGAGGGGGCGATTTCGTGCCCAATCCAGCTTAGACTTGTCAGAATTACCAGGTCGTAAAGCTAGAATTCAAGAATATAATAAAGGGAACCCAACTCGGCTTGCTCCCCGGAGGACTCACCCCTTATGACTATTCGTATTTGTGTCCGCGCTCTCTTCGTCGCCCTTTGCGCATCCATCGCCCTCGCCGCCTCCGCCCAGTTGAATCTTGGCCGAAAGGACGACTTCGAAGATGGGACAACGATGGACTGGTCGGGAGGAGCGAATCCCATTAATATTCCGGACGGCGGTCCCATGGGGGCGGGGGACGCGTTCATGCAGCTTGAATCCCACGGGGGCGCGGGACCGGGGAGCAAACTTGCGGCTTACAACCTCACCAGCTGGTTTGGCAACTTCGCCTCCATCGGGGTGAGAAAGATCAACGTTGACTTGCGCAACCAAGGGGCAACCGCCCTCGACATGCGTATTGTGCTCTTCGGCAGTAACGGAGACCGGTGGAACTCGACGGTGGCCCAGCATCTGGAACCTGGGACCTGGTGGGTCAACGCGACCTTTGTGTTATCGGCCTCCACGATGAACCGGGTAGCAGGATTTGGCACGTTCGACGAAGCGTTCGTCTCCATCGAGCGCACTATGCTTCGGCATAGCACGAGCTCGAATTCGTCGGGGGGTACGCCAGTGGTCGCTCAACTCGGGGTAGACAACGTCTCCGCTCGGCCCGGTGATCCCGTAACTCCGTCCAGCTTTTCGGTTTTTCGAGGCGTCCTGGAAAGTGGGGGTATTCCTCAGCTTGCGACAAGCGACGATTCTTACGTGATCATTCGCAACGGCATTACCGCCTTGCGAACTGAATCGCCGATCACCTTAATCGTTGATGGAACTGCCGCTTCGTCAACTCTAACAAGCCTGACGTGCACGGTGGAAAACAAAGTGAGCATTACCGGCCTCACCCAGAGGATCGACCTATTTGATTTTGTGGCAGGCCAATACGAAAACGAGAGCACCCAATCGGCGACGACCACGGATTCGGTGGTTACCGTTAATGCGTCGAACCCGGGCCGATTTCTCGAGTCCGGCACTCGGGACCTTCGGGCCAGGTTACGAATTCGTGCAGATGGGCCTGTTTTTACCAACACGTGGCGGTCGTTCACCGATCAGATGATTTGGAATACCCTTCCATAGCCTCAGTAGAAGCGCCATGCCGGGCGGTAGAATCTTGGCATGGCGAATCCCTTTGAGAGCGCAAAGGCGCAGCTCGACGAAGCGGCCAAGCATCTCCAGCTCGACAGCGCACTCCACCAATTATTAAGGGAGCCGATGGCCGAGCTCCATGTGCGTATTCCCGTGCGAATGGACAACGGCTCAACTCAAGTCTTTAATGGGTTTCGCGTTCAATACAACGCCGCACGAGGTCCTTGCAAGGGGGGAATACGATTCCATCCCGAAGAAACCATCGATACCGTGCGAGCGCTATCGGCCTGGATGACCTGGAAAACGGCAATAGTCGACATCCCTCTCGGAGGGGGCAAGGGAGGCGTCATATGCGATCCGAAGAAGCTCAGCAAGGGAGAGCTGGAGCGGCTTTCGCGAGGCTATATCCGAAGCATCGCGCGATTTATCGGACCCGATCGCGATGTGCCCGCCCCAGACGTTTACACCACCCCGGAGATAATGGCGTGGATGCTGGACGAATATGAGGTTCTGGTTGGGCGTCATGCTTCGGGGGCGATCACGGGCAAGCCTTTGGAAGTCGGCGGATCGCCTGGCCGTGGGGACGCCACCGCTCGCGGAGGAATGATCGTTCTTAGAGAGGCGGCCAAGCGGCTTGGACTCGATCTCTCGCGGGCGACGTGTGCCATTCAAGGGTACGGCAACGCGGGCTCCCATGCCCACGCACTGGCGGAGAGCATGTTCGGGATGCGGGTGGTTGCGGTGAGCGATTCCAAAGGCGCGGTAGCCAATCTCCAAGGCCTTCCCTATTCGGACCTGATGGAGCACAAACAAAAAACAGGGGCGGTCGCGGGATTTGCCGGCTCGAAGGCGATCGGTCCGGACGAGCTTCTGGAAATGGAGGTCGATGTCCTCATCCCCAGTGCCCTCGAAAATGCGATCACAGAAGCGAACGCGCAGCGAATCAGGGCCAAGATCGTAGCCGAGCTTGCCAACGGGCCCACGACGCCGGAAGCGGACCCGATCCTTCAAGAGCGTAAGGTGTTCGTGCTGCCCGATTTCCTGTGCAATGCGGGCGGGGTTACGGTGAGCTACTTCGAGCAGGTCCAGAATGCGTCGCTCGATCGTTGGAAACTGGAGACTGTTCACGCTCGTCTCGATGAGACGATGACGGCGGCGTTTTGCGCGACCGCCGAGATGATGGATGAAAAACGAGTTCACTCCCGATTAGCCGCTTATCTCGTGTCCGTGGATCGGGTGGCGAAAGCGTGTCGTGCGCGCGGTTGGGCGTAAGGTCGGACTCAACGATGGTCATCTCGCCCGAATAGACACCGGCACTGTCCCCTTTATTGAGTACCGCTCTTGAAGGGTCGTGGTTAAGTTTCGGTTAACCTTGGGTTAAGCGAAGGTTAGGGTAAAGGCACGCCTTGCACACTGATTCTGGTTCGCGGTCCACAACGCGCATCTGAAAATCAGGAGGAATGTCACCATGGCACGCAGAGCATTTACCCTTATCGAATTACTCGTCGTTATTGCAATCATTGCGATCCTCGCGGCAATACTCTTCCCCGTTTTCGCCCAGGCCAAAGAGGCCGCGAAGAAGACCCAATCCATATCGAACTTGAACCAGTTGGGCAAGGCGACCATCATGTATCAAGGCGATTATGACGACAGCTTCTATCCCCACCGATTCAACTGTCGCAACTCGGCGGGAGCATTCACGACCTGTCCCGAATACCTCGACGCGAATGGAAATGTAAAGGCCGAAGCCTCCAGATTGACGGGCAATGGCGGGGGTGCGCTCCAGCGCTACTATTGGGTCTACATCGTACAGCCCTACACGAAGAATTATCAGGTCTTCAAATCCCCGGCCAATCCGACTCCGTTCACGCCCACCGAAGGTCCCGTGATGAATTGCAATGCAGCCGGTTGCACAGGAACGAACTACGGAGGGCAGAACAGTTACGGCCACAACGACATCTATCTGAGCCCTGCCGGAAACTTCTCCGATGCCAACGGTAATCCAAAATCAGTAAATGGCTCCTCAATCCCTCGCGTA
>JBBREX010000009.1:0-37675 GCA_038225245.1 Fimbriimonadales bacterium
CTTAGCATCATCCTTCGCACCCACAAGCTTCGCAACTGACGCTCGGTATTCTGCAGAGCCAAGTTTGAGCGACTCTACTGCTCCGTCGAGCCTCCTTAAGTTCGCTGGCGACATCACCTTGCTCACATCTGCATTGGAGAGCGCCAATTGCCTCGCCATGCCTTGCGCCCTTCCCCTTTCCAAGAGGACCAAAGCCGAATCGGGTTTCAAGTCTCTAATTTCTAGAATAGCGGCGCGCAGATAAAGAAGCCCCATGGTCTCCTGGAAAGCGCCAACCTCGCTGGGGTCTCCGATTCGATCCATCACTCCCTCAAACCGGGCCATTGCCGTTGCGTACGCTGACCTAGACAAATCAGTCTTTCCAAGCGTCAGGTACGCGTCGCCGATGAGCTTGAGACATTGCGCTGTATCGTGCTCGTTGCCGACTTTCTCAAAGGCTTTTTGCGCCTGACTGAGGGTATCCACAGCCTTCTCGTACTCTCCGATTAACTCATTCGTGAACCCGATTTCCAACAGGACCTCACCGGTGTGTTGCTGATTGCTGAAAGTCTTACTGAGCTCAAGAGCCCGGTAAAAGAACTCCTGGGCACTGGCATAGTGACCAATATGCCGATGCACTTGGCCAAGGATGCAAAGGCCCGAGGCGATCAACCCCTCGTCGCCCATTGAGCGGAAGAGCGCCAGGGCGCGCTCCGCACTCTCCTGAGCCTTTTCATTCTGGCCGAGAGCGGATAGATTGTTAGCCGTATTCGCCAGCGTCCGTGCCAACTGGTCCTTATCACCGATTTTCTGAAGCAGCGTCTTTGCTTTAAGCCTGTAGTCGAGCCCCTTCTCGAATTGACCAAGGGATGCGTAGATACCCCCGATGTTATCAAGGATTTTGGCAATTCCCTCCTCCGATCCATCCCTCTCGTACACAACGAGTGCTTTCTGGTAGTGGGCCAGCGCCTCATCGTAGCGCGCGAGCTTATTGTGGCAGTCACCTACGTTGGTAAGGTCGTATGCAATAATCGCACTGCTCCTCACAATCTTCTCATCGAGCTTCAAGGCCCGTTCGAAATAGTCGAGAGCTTTCACGAAATTTGCCGTCTTGAAGTGGATGTCTGCAACGTTGAAGTTCCATTTCGCAACGCTCTCATTATCAGGATGTTCTTCCTTGAAGTGCATGAGCCGCTCGTAATAGTTCAATGCGCTTTCATATTGTCCAAGTTTGTCTGACACAACGGCCAGACAATTCAAGTTGAAGGCTACCGAAAGCTGGCTTCCGCTTTCCAAAGAGAGTTTGAGGGACTGCTCGTAATATCCCAAGGCTCTTTCGGGGTGGCCAAGCACCTCATTTGCTGAAGCCACAAGGTACATGCTGTGCGAGAGACCGAGCTTGTTACCACTTCTTTCGTATAGCTTTAGAGCCCGTTGGCTGTAATCCAAGAATTCGGGGTAGTGCGCGAGGGCGTTGTGTGTTGTGGCTAGTTCGGTGAGCGTGTCGGCAAGGCTACCTTCGCTTCCGATCTTCTCTCTCATCTTGAGTGACTGCGCGAGGTAGTCGAGTGCTTTGTCGTACTGACTCAACGCCGAGTAGGTCCTGCCAATGAATAAGAGAACTTCGGCGACGGCCTCGTCCTTCCCGAGTTTCTTCCTTAGCTTTAGGGCTTCATTAAAGTAGTCAAGTGCTCTCTCGTCTTTGTTCATTCCCGAGGACATGTTAGCGGCGTTACACAGACTCGTGGCTATGAATTCATCATCCCCAATCTTCCTTGCAAGGACTAGAGCCCGCTCAAAGTAGGCCATCGCCGGCTGTTCATGACCTAGGGCTTCGTGCAGAAGCCCCAGACTTTTAAGGGCATTCCATGTCGCACGGACGGCAGCGATCCTTTCGTAGATGGGGAGCGCTCGTTCCCAGATACTTAAGGCCTTGGAGAAATTCATGCGAGATCGGTGCACAGCTGCAATTCCGGCCAGATTGTCGGCGATCCCGGGCTCGTTATGTGCGCTCTCATAAAGCGCGAGCGACCGTTCATAATATGTCAGTGATTGCTCGAACTGACTCTGGGACAGATAACAGTGCCCCAGGTAGATGCCCGCAAGAGCAATTGCCGAGTCGTCCTTTTCTCCTTCCGCAATCTTCATGGCCCCAAGCCAAAGCTGCTCAGCCTTCTTCAAATCACGGGAGTCATAAGCGGCCTTTCCCGCGTCGAGTAGCCTCTGATATTCCATCCGAGCGGAAGATCTCTTCTCCTGTTTTTGTAGTGAAGAGGCTCCGCCACCCTGCCAGAGTGCGGCATCGAACCTGCCGGCAGAACCCGTAAGAATGAGAGCAAACAAGATTTGGCAGATCATAACACTTAAGCTCCCTATCTTCAAACGACAACAATCAATGGCTACTATTTGACAATGGTTTGACCGGGGTGCAGTCTCCTATCACCTGGAACGCGGCCCAGTAGTATGCGTCGCTGTGGGTCCTGGCCTTCGCGGTTCCCGCGGCTTTGCGGAGCCTCATCTCGGCGAGCGTTGCCTCTCGCAAAGCGTCGTCCTTGCGAACACCCTTCTTAAGCTCCTGATAGAAGCGGACCATGATGCGGCGGCTGGATTCGTCGTCTACCTTCCATTGGCTGGCTACCACGGCGGGGCAGCCCGCCGCGCGAAACGCCCAAGCAAGACCCAGTAGGCCCTCGCCTCCGCTCGCAACTCCTCGCGCGGTTTCGCACGCGCTAAGGACGGCAAGTTGGGCCGAGAGCGGTATGCCGATGATCTCTAGGGCTTCGAGTTGGCCGTCCTCGAGGCTTTCGGGCTTTTCCGGCGCAAGGATGAGGGCGGAATGCATAGCCTGGCGCGAGTTCACGCTGCCATGGCACGCGAACTGGAGGATGGAGTACTTGCCCATCTCCGCCTTGATCGCGGCTTCGGTAGCGTCGGGGCCGATGAGAGCCTTGCCAGCGCCAAAGTTCTCGAGGATCTCCTTCCCTTCGATCCTTGCGCCGGGAAGGGGATCAAACGGATCGCCCCGGCTTACGCTTACGAAGGTCTCGCCGCCCACTCCGGTCGGATCGGCCACAACGAGTAGGTTTTCGGTAGGCTTGCGCTCGGTCGGCGGCCACAGCAGCACGCCAAGCGATACAGTGGAACAGACCGGAAACCGCTCAATGAGCCTTCTGTCCTGAGAATCGATAAGCGCTGCGAATGGCAACTCCAAAAGGGGCCCATCAGCGACAAACACGATGCGCTTTGTGTCGTCGCCGAACAGGCCCAGCTTTTCAAGCGGGCCTAGCAACAGAGCGTACAGCTCTCTCGCCCTCTCCTGCTCGTCCGACTCCGAAGAGAATATTGATGAGCGATATTTGAGAAGTTTGTCACGTAATTCGTTTTGCTTGACGTCTTGTGAGCTTGTTTTGAGTTGCCCGTTTCGCAGTGCGAAAATTAGCAGGTGATCGCTTGAGGCGCTGAACTCGACGAAGAGAGTATCCTTCTGCGACTTGCTGAGGTTGAGAAGCGCTGCACTGGTCAGTGCATCGGGCTTCGCGAGTCTCTTGAACTCTGGGTACGTCGCATATAAATGTGCTTGCCACAAAGACAAGTCGCGTTCGGACCTATTCTTCTTTTCTTTCGCTTCGCCAGCTTGCCGCTCGAAGAAAATCTTCGTGCCGCCTGTCGCAGATGCGACCTTTTCCAACAGCGCGCGCTGCTCAGCAGAAGCCACTTTCAACTTGTCCTCGGCTTCCTTGAGCTTCTGAGAATCCCCTGGCCCAACCATTTTGCTAATGTTTACTCGCGAAAGTGCGAACTGCCTCGCTAGGCCCAGTCCTTTCCCTCGCTCCAGTGTCGCCAGGGCCGCTTCGGGGCTGCGCTGCTTCACTCCCACGGTTGCAGCGTGTGAGTACAGACCTCCCATGGTGTCCTGGAGCGCTCCGATCTCGCTGGGATCGCCTACTTGCTCCATCAATCCCTCCAACAGATTCATTGCCCTGTTAAAGGCGTCTGCTGCATGTTCGTACTGCCCGAGAGAGTCGTACACGTTGCCGATGTTGCCCAAGCAGCCCGCGACGTCCTTCTCGTTGCCAATCTTCACCATAAGCTTCAGGGCCCGCAGGTCGTAATCGAGCGCCTTCTCGTACTGGCCGAGCGAGTCGTAGACGTTGCCAATGTTGTTCAGGCCGCCCGCGATGTCCTGCTGGTTGCCAATCTTCTCCCTGAGGTTCAGGGCCCGCTGGTTGTAGTCCAGCGCCTTCCCGTACTGCCCGAGCGAGTAGTACACCCCCCCGATGTTGTTCAGACTCGCCGCAATGTCCCCTTTGTTTCCGATCTTCTCCTTGAGCTTTAGCGCCCGCAGGTCGTAATCCAGCGCCATGTCGTACTGGCCGAGCGTGTTACACAGAACGCCGATGTTGTTCAGGGTCACCGCGATGGCCCGCTCGTTGCCAATCTTCTGTAGGTGCTTCAACGCTCCCTTAAAGTATTCCAGCGTCTTCTGGTGTTGCCCGAGCGCGTCGTACACGTCCCCGATGTTCTCCATGCTCGCCGCGACCTCGCCCTCATTGCCGATCTTCTCGAAGAGCTTCAGTGCCCGCTGGTCGTAGTCCAGCGCCATGTCGTACTGGCCGAGCGAATAGTACATTCCACCGATGTTGTTTAGGCTCCCAGCGACGTCTTGCTCGTTGCCAATTTTCTCCTTGAGCTTCAGTCCCCGTTGGAGAAATTCGAGCGCCTTCTCGTACTGCCCAAGCGCGTCGTACACCCCCCCAATGTTGTTCAGGCTGCCCGCTATGTCCTGCTCATTGCCAATCTTTTCCTTGAGCTTCAGCGCGCGCTGGTTGTAGTCCAGCGCCTTCTCGTATTGGCCGAGTGAGTAGTACACAGCCGCCATGTTATTCAGGCTCGCCGCAACCTCACCCTCGTTGCCGATCCTCTCCATAACCTTCAAGGCCTTCTGGTCGTAGTCCAGCGCCCTCTCGTACTGTCCAAGCGCGTCGTATAACCCCCCAATGTTGTGAAGACTCGCTGCGATGTCCTTTTCGTTGCCGATCTTCTGCCTGACTTTCAGCGCCCTGCGCATGTATTCCAGCGCCTTCTGGTATTGCCCGAGTGCGTGGTAAACGGCTCCAACGTCGTTTAAGCTTGCAGCGATGCCCGGCTCGTTACCGATCTTCTCGAATAGCTTCAACGCTCGCTGGTCGCAGTCTAACGTCTTTTGATATTGCCCGAGCGCGTAATAGACCATGCCAATTCTGTTCAGGCTCCCCGCAATGTCCCCCTCGTTGCCGATTTTCTCCCTCAGCTTTAGCGCCCCCTGATGGTTTTCCAGCGCCTTCACGTATTTCCCAAGCGCGTAGCGCACCTGCCCAATGTTGCTCAGGCAATTCGCGGTTTCGTTCTCCCACTTCTCATCCTCTGCGATCTTCAGCGCCTCAGACCAAAGACGCACTGCCTCAGCCAAGTCGCGTTTGCCATAAGCCCCTTTGCCCATATCGAGTAGCCTCTGATATGCTAATCGGTTGGGATCCTGCAGCGACGGGTTTTGTGCCTTTAAACCTCCCGAATTCGACTTCGCGGGACTTGGTATCCAGTAATGTTTGCCAATCAGTTCATCCATCGCTGCTGTCGTTTTGGCTAGGCTTGGGTCGATCCGGCTCACTCGCTCAAGTTCGAGGGCCGCAGCGGTCAATTGACCTTTAGTGGCAAGAAATCGTGCGCGCCGTAAACCCGAACTGACCGGGTCTTCGACGTCTGTGATTGCAGCGAGGCTTTTAGCGATTTCGGCGTTATCCTTGGCCGGCATTAACGCGAACCGTGCCTCGGGCATGCTCCCGCCATCAAATTCGATCCGCACTTCCACCTCAGGCCGTTTCTTCAGCCAAGCCCGGCTCGCCTCGCCCCAATAAACATGCTCCTGCTGGCGCTTGAGAGTGTCCTTGAACTCCTCCTTGCTCGACATGTCCGTGAGTGTGATCGCCAAAGAAGGCTCGTTCGTATCCGCCACCACCATGAACAGGGAGGCTGGAACCACGTTGCGAGGATAAATCACCCCACCGCTCCGCTCCTTCGCGGAGCGTTTGGCGGCAGCCTCAATCTCCGCCTCCGCATCTTTCTCCAGCTTCGACTCGACCCGAGAGAGCGTTCCCTTTTTCCGTCCAGCGAAGGTCTGCACTTCCTTGTTCGGCTGCTTGACAACGAGCAGGCCGCCTCGCTGCACCTCGTACTGATCGCCAGCGTAAACGGGCGTGCCAAGTTTGACCTGGGGGACTTCGTGGTGCCGCTCATCCCACAGCCTTACAATCGGCTTCAATTTCGCGATCTTGCCGACCTTCAGGCGCCGAGGGGGCGTTCCCGCGAAAGCCCAGGAAACGCAAAGACCAAGAGCTCCGAGGCAAATAAGTCTCATGAACAACCCCATTACTTGTATACTAGCATTTTTGCCCACTTCCCGAGGCCGACCAAGTTGTGCTCAATGCCCGGATGTAAGAGCAGCATTAAGATCACGAGATACCAGTCCATCCACAAGACTCCGAACGCCCGCGCGAACCCCACTCCAAGACCGATCGTCAACACAACCAATCCGAACGCAGTAAGAGTGGAAAGACGCTCCGCGGCGATCTCTGATGTGTCGGCAACGAGCCTCCAACGAATCCAAAGAGGTAGCAGCAGCACTGCCAGGGACAGCGCGATAATGATCATAACCCTGAGCCACCCGGCCAGCGCATACACTGGTGCAAAAAGCTTGGTATATGCGCCGAGAGCGTGCAAATAGATTGCCCCACCCGGCCTCGAGCTGCCGGGAAAACGCGCCGAATCACGGGCTGGATCGACCGAGCCCAAAATGCAGATCGAGCCCTGGATATTCGCAGGCTTGGATGACCAGGCATTGACATCGTCCGGATGGCGAATGGGGATCGTTCGCTCGTTCTTTAACTCGTCGAGCACGGAGTAGTTCACATAGTATTGCTTCACCCGGAATCGGGCTGTCTGGCCGTCAAGCCCGGCGTCCTTGTCGACTTCGACAGCGTAGGGCTCGACCAGAACGGAAGGTTTTGCTTGCTCAGGCAGGCCGTGCTTTTCTCGAAAGACATCGGCGAGCTTGCCTGCGAGGCTGGGAACCCAAGTCCCCGGCCTGTTCACAAGCGGGACCCACAGATCCTCGAATAGGGTCAATTGACCCTCCGGCCCCTCTATCGGCGTCAATGGATGGGTAATTAACTTGGAAGTGTCGGGGCCCTTGATCCCAAAACGTTCGTCATAGGTTCCAAGCCAAGTATCTGGCTCGCCTCGCCATAGTCCACGCCCCACAGTCAGATACACCGGGATTCCTCTCTTACATACCTCGAGTGCTTTGCCGATCACCTTGTTCTCAGGATCCGGATACAGACCTGCATCGCCCGGCAACACACCGAAATCGACGTCTATGCCAATCGTTGCCGGGTGCTGTTTCGCCACATTATCGAGAAGCTGCGCAAGCCTGCCCATATCAGTCGCCGAATTAGGTCCAACGTCGAAATTCCGACCGAAGTCAACAATTACGACAGGTAGGGTGTTTAGAGGAGCTTGGATGAATCCTTGCAGCTTTTCGTAAGACAATAGCTCCAACCGATGGCCTACGTCGGCATGTTCGAGCAGATAGTGACCACCCAATATCAAGGAGACAATTAGCGCACCAACTTTCAGGTCTCGTTTGATGCTGGTCAGACGTTTCTCTATCGTTGTCGATGGCGCTTGGTTTTTAGTGGACATAAGCGCTTGCGAAGTGGATAGACCCTGTGTTACATGATTTGGGCTCTGATCCCCCTGTCGAAAGGAATCGAAGGCATTCCAAGGTAATCCGCTTTACACCCTCCCATACCATGGGTGGAATGTACCCTTGAATGCGGGGACGACCCTAACGGTTGAGAATAATTCTAACCTCTATCCTTCGTCATTTAGCAGCAGGATTTGCTAACGTGACCACGAGAATGGACCAATCTTGGTAGTGCACAATTAGGACCAGCCATCTGCGAGTTTCTCAGCCTGCTTCAGCACAAGCTCCACTGTCTCGTCTTGCTTGTCCGAAGGGTATTTCCATTTCTGAAGCGTTCGGCGCACCAGAATCCGTAACCTAGCCCGGACGCTTTCCCGCACCTGCCAGTCAACCGTAGGGACCTCATGCCTGGAATCATTAGTAGTGAGCTATGAAGCCGGTCCACGGTTAGCGTTCTCGAATACTCATCTTGGATGGTAGGAATTAAGCGGCCATCAATATTGATTGTTGACTAAGAGGATTAGGTTGCCTCAGATTGATATATATTGTAAGAGGCGGTTAACAATGCATATTCAGGATTTTATGTCGTCACGTATTCAATCGCGCTTTTGCTTTCTTGTGCCCATCTTGCTTTTAAGTGCGACCGCTTTCGGCCAGTTTAGCTTTCAACCTCTCGGTTTCCTGCCAGGAGAGGTTGAAAGCGATGCTACTGCTGTATCGGCAGACGGAAGAGTAGTAGTTGGCCGAAGCCCTGATCCCCGTAGATCATTTGTCTGGATCGCCTCCGCGGGAATGCTGGAATTGAGGCCTGCATCGGGTTATGACTCCTGCGCTGCCTTGGGCGTGTCTATGGACGGATCGTGGGTCTGCGGTTATTCATCTATTTCAAGTAATGGGCTTCAGACTTCCGTGAGATGGCAGCCTTCCAATGGGCTTCGGGATCTCGGCAGTTTTGGGGGTTACCCAGACTCAGGCGCAAGTGCGATCTCGGCGGACGGCAACGGAATTGTTGGAAGCGGCTTCGGAAATGGTAGACGCCAAGCTTACCGGTGGACCCAGTCAACTGGTTTTACCGGTTTAGGCTTTCTCGCGGGAGATGATAGTAGCGACGCATATGGCTCCTCTGTCGACGGTTCTGTTGTAGTGGGCCGTTCTGTTGTAGGGGCCAATGGCGGGCTTCATGCCTTTCGCTGGACCCAAAATGGAATGGCCCAATTGCCAGATCGGGCCCAAGCCACCGCTGTATCGGGCGACGGAAACATAATTTGCGGTACGGCCTATGACGTCATGGGCTATTACCACGCGGTGCGCTGGAATAACGGCGTGATTAGCCAGTTGCCTAGCCTCTCAGGCACCTTCTCATCCGCTGCTAGCGCAATATCGCTCGACGGTTCTGTTATCGGGGGCCAAGCTGTTGGTGATTCCAGTCAGACCGCTTTCTTTTGGACGGAGCGACTTGGCACCATCGAGTTAAAGTCGTACTTGGAGTTCCCCGGAGTTCAGATACCCGCGGGGTGGAGTCTAAGCGGGATCCGAGGAGTGTCGGCCGATGGACGATCGGTCGTCGGTGAAGGCCGCTATCCAGGCGGGGGATCTAACCAACAGGCGTTTCTTGCAAATCTACGATACGACTATGCACTCCTGACCCCCAACGACTTCACTGTATTCCGTGGCAACTATGAATCTGGTGGGCTCGATGAACTTGCCCAAAGCGACGAGCGATATCTGGTCGTAAGGAATGGGGTCACTGCACTACGAACCGAATCCCCGATCACCGTCATTTTCTATGGCACAGCGCCAGTGGACCGCCCTTGGCAAATAAAGCTCAGCATGGAAAACCACGTCTCAATTACTGGCTTGATTCAACGAGTGGACATGTTCAATTTTATCCTCAACACCTACCAACAAATGGACCAACGTACGGCCACCAGACGACTCCTACCTGTACGCGCTGAACCCGGACGGGACGCTGAAGTGGCGCTACCTGACGGGCGAACGCGTCTTCTCCTCGCCGGCGATCGGGGCGGACGGGACCGTCTACGTCGGGTCAAAGGACCACTACTTGTACGCCTTCAACGACCGCCACGCGGTGCCTCCATCCTCATTCACGGTGTTTCCGAGGAGTCTTGGAATCAGGCGGCCTCAGCGACCTCCTCACGAGCGACGATAGCTATGTGGTCGTCCGCAACGGCATCACCGCGCTGCGAACCGAGTCGCCGATCACGCTAACGTTCGATGGGACTTCGCCCGTCGCAATACCGGGTTACCTCGACTTCAAGGTCGAGAACCATGTTTCGATCACCGGACTCATGCAGCGAATAGACATGTTCGATTTCACCGCCGGCTCCTACGAGCAAGAAGACGAGCGTGCGGCCACGACCACCGACTCGACGGCCACCGCCGTTGGCACGAATCCCGGCCGGTTCGTGCAACCCGGAACCCTCACCCTTCGCTCTCGCATGCGCGTGAAGCCGGGTGGGCCGGTGTTCACCAACACGTGGCGCAGCTACACCGACATGGTGAGTTGGGATGTGGGCTAGCCAGCCTTGAAACGACAAACAGACGCGGCCCAACTCTCGCTACGATCAGCGTTGCGGTCGTGTCTGTATAGTGACTGGCGCGAGACGAACAGGCTGCTCTATGGCAGCGTGTGACAGCCGGTCCGATAGGTGCCTTTTTGGTAACCCCATGAGCGCCAGATACCCCCATGAGTTGGTTAGGCGGCCCTGCCTGGTGGCCAAGCATTTTCTGTACCGCGTGGAGGTCTCCGGTTTCCTGAAGCCCGAGCGTCGCGGCTGTATGCCTGAGCTTGTGCGGCGAGACTGGTGAAATCCCTGCCCGCTGGCAAGTCTAATTGACTGCTACGCTGACTGCTACCGGGACGGTCTGAGACGATATGGCTTGGCACTTGGCGATAAATAGAGTCTGGCTTTAGAATCAAAGACGGTACCCCCCGACATGCCTTGATATGCCCAGTGCTTAAATGGGGTGGAAGAGGTCGCACGTTCGAATCGTGTCGCCCCGACCAAATTCCTCCTATTCATTTCCTAGTACGCACAAACTTTTTGGCCTTCCGTATCTTCTGCCTCGGCGCTGGTCGGAGTGGATGACCAGCTGGCCCTTGCGGCGTAGGCTCGTGATGGCGTTCCTGAGCGTTCCGGAGGCTAGGTATGGGATGAAACCAAGAATCTGCCTCGAGGTGAGCGGCTCATCGCGGACGACTTCGAGTATTTTCTCCTCAGCGGAATCGCGATATGGCTGGTGCTCGATTCTCGTTGGCGGTTCGACGACGGTGTAGTCGAGCGATCCGGAACTTAGGAAATGCCACTTACGGTTGGCGAAATCGCCGCGGCCTTTGGAATTGAGGGTCACGAGGCGCATTGGGCCTTCCGAAGGGTTTTCTTGTGCCGGCAAGATGCCGGCGCTACGGTCAGAATCCTTGATTGTCGGCAAGATGCCGGCGTTACGTACAGGCCTTTGGGTGAGGATCCAATTGAGGCTGGCGGTTGCGGCGAGCTGGGGGCTTTCAGCGATTCTTCGACGTGGGGAAAGGCGCTCGGCATGGTTGCGTGATGGAGCACGACGCAGGCGATCCCCGTCGTTCGGCACAAAAACTTCAAACACTTGAGGGTTCGGCGGGCAGCCCAGCCATCCGTCAGCGATCGACCGGAGGTGGCAGCGTGCAGGGGATCGACGACGAGGAGCCCGGCACCGGTCCGCCTGACCCATTCGGTGATGGTTTCGATTGATTCGGGGTCATCGATCGGAAGATGGTCGTGGCAGGTGTAGAGAGGGGTATCGGCGTCAACCAGCGGCGATGTTTGAAGAATAATGCGCCGCTCGCAATGGGTCTCTTCGGCGGCGATCCAGAGGACGGCGGCTTGATTGGTATTCATTCCGGCAAAGGGTGTACCGGTAGCGACGGCGAGGGCCAGCGCGGTGGCGAAACAAGTCTTTCCTTCCTTGGGGTCGCCGGCGAGGATGGCTAGATATCGGTGCGGGAGAAATCCATCGACGAGCCAACTAAGGTCCATGCGCAGAAAGATGGGGATGATGGGCTGAAAGAGGTCGTGAGCGGTTTGCACCTCCCACTCGCGGCTGGCGTTTGCGTACGGGTCTTGATGCTCGAAATTTGGGTCCACATAGATATAGGGAGGTTGAACGCCGTTTTTGTCAACCAACGGCTTCGATCTTCACATTACTCATCTGTCTTGCCGAGCGAATCGACGTCGTAGTGATCCTCGAAATATTCGTTCCTGGCGCAGGAGCTGAAATGGTCTCTGGGATCAGAGGGAGCGAGGCGCATTGACCTTGCTTTGCCTAGAGCCATGGCGACCGACTTTGCGAAAACGGTGATCGTCCCGTGCATAAGCACGCCTTCGGAAGTGCCCCAGTACGCCTCCAACTCGAACGGGAAATGCTTCGCTAAGTTCTTCATCAAGTAAGTTTACTCATCGTCTATGGGAAAGTTCCGCTTGTCTTTGCAAGCATTAGGCAATGCCGCCCCGACGCTTCCTATGCCCTGAATGCAAAACAGGCATCTACGAGAATCCATTTCTGCTTTGCAGTGCGGGTTGTGCACCACATCGGACGTTCAAACAAAATGGCTGTGACGCAATCGAGGCGGAGTTCGCGCGCAGCGTGGCAAAGGCAGTCGGTACTGAATTGTGGCGATTTGCATTGGAGGAGGCAGAGTCATACATCGCGGCTACGGGATTTGGCATCACAAGCGGGAAGGTCCAGGCACAGATCGAGATACTACTTCAGGATTTGGGATTTCTCAAGGATGTCGGCGTGCGGGTTGCCGAGGCAGGTTTTCAGCCAGACTTTCTGCACGTCGAGAGGAAGGTGCTAGTTGAGGTCGAGCGGGGCAAGACAATCGATAACAACATGGACATGCTCGATTTCTGGAAGTGTCACATTCATGAGAGCGCCGCACATCTGATTCTGGTAGTTCCGGTCTGGTATCAGATAAGCAAGAGCTTACAAGCCACGTTTCCGAGGGTTTGTCGACGCTTGGAACCAATGTTTGAGCCCAGAAATTACACCAACGTCCGGAGCCTGAACATAGTAGGATATTGACTCATCGTCTATGGCGTTTGACTCCGTCATTCGCGCAATGATCCGAAAGTGCCGCAGCAACCTCATTTCGCTTTGGGTGATCGAGTGCGCGAAGTTCGAAAGCAACAGAGCCTAACACAAGAAAAGGTCGCAGAGAGATCGGGTCTCCACGTCACCTACATTGCGGGGATCGAGGCCGGAAGACGAAACCCGAGCTTCTCATCCCTCCGATCCTTGAGTCGCGGGTTAGGGGTTACGCTTGCTGAACTGCTTCTCGACCTTGATTAGCCAGAGACGACGATCCATTCGCGCACACCTGTGCGGATGTCCGACTCGACATCCTGTCGAGTTCGGCCTGAGCTCGCCTTGACGGCGTAGCTATGATCGGCGGATTCGATCCATTCGAGGTGCCAGACATCGGGGTCGAGAGTGGCGACGACACGTTCCATGATTTCGCGAGTGCACAGGGGATCCGCAGTTCCATTGATTTGCAGGGTGCGGGTCTTGATGGCGGGGAGATGGGCGTCGCGCAGCTTTTCCGGTTGACCGGCGGGATGGAGCGGATATCCGAACAGCAACAGGCCATCGGCGACGGGAGCCTCGGCTTCGAGCATGGAGGCGACGCGTCCGCCCATCGAATGGCCTCCGATGATGAGGCGTTCGGGAGCAAGCCGCTCGCGCACGGAATCGATCACGGCGTGGTAGGTCTGCATGAGCAAGGGCATGCGGTCGGGCATCGATCGGCTCTGGGCTTTGTAGAGAAAGTTGAACCTCACGAGGGTAACGCTTGGCTCGCGGACGAGGCCGCTCAGCCACTCGATGGTCTTTTGCTCCATGTGGCTACCAGCGCCGTGGGCGAGGATGACGACGGTTTTGGCGGGGTTGTCATCGGCGAGGACAGGCACTTCACCTCCGGGCACTTGGACTGTCCAGCGCAACTAGCGATTATTATTGCGCGCAATTCAAGAAGCAACGGGGAGCCGGGATGTCGTAAAATCGACCGAGATGTCGGATTCAATCATCGAGGTCAAGGATCTAAGGAAGACCTACCCCGGAAATGTGGAAGCGGTGCGTGGCGTCAGCTTCACGGTGCAGGCCGGCGAGTTTTTTGGGTTTCTGGGGCCGAACGGAGCGGGGAAGACCACGACGATCAACATGCTGGTCAACCTGGTCAAGCGGACGAGCGGCGAGATCACGATAGACGGTTTGACATTGGAGAAGAGCCCCAAGGAGATTTACGAGCGCGTCGGGTTCGCGATGCAGGAGATCGGATTGGACGAGACGGCAACCGCACGCGAGATGCTGCAGCTCCACGGACGGCTGTATCATTTGCCTCCCGAGCGGATCAGTTCGCAGATCGACAAGCTGCTCAAGCTGGTGGAACTGGAAAAGGTGGCGGACAAGTTCACCCACACCTATTCAGGCGGCATGCGGAGGCGCTTCGACCTCGCTCTTTCGCTGATCCACGAGCCGAAGATTCTTTTTCTCGACGAGCCGACGCAGGGCCTCGATCCGCACGCGCGACAGCTCATCTGGAATCACCTGCGCGAGCTCAATCAAAGCGGGATGACGATCTTCCTTACCACTCACTTCATGGAGGAGGCGGAGGCCTTGTGTTCTCGGCTGGCGATTATGGACAAGGGGGAGATCGTGACGGAAGGAACGGTAGCGGAGCTGCTGGAAAAGCATGGGGCGAAGAACTTGGAAGATGTATTTTTGAAGACGACAGGCAGCAACTTGGGGGACGAGGAGGTGAACACTAAGGCCTCCGATCCTTACGCGCGGGGGAGGAGGTAACCGTGGCTCCCCTTTTTATGGATCATGGGCTCGAAGCTCAAGTCACACATCGGCTGGAAGCCGATGCCACGGCTGCGGCTTTCGCTCTCGGCTTGAATGTTTGATCTGGCAAACGCGTCTACCTGTTTAGTATTTCGTCCAGCAACCTTGCCTGGCTCAGCGTAGGATGGAGCGCCATGGAAATCACTGTCTTGCCGTTCGCGCTGGTGAGAGTCAGGCCCGCGCGCGCGAGGTAAACATCGAGAGGAATGAGGGTTCTGCCCTCAACGTGCTCGCGGAAGAATCGAGCTTGATCCGATCCCGCCACCTCGCCTGCAATCCGCACAATGTCCTTGTATGTGTAGGTGCGGTGAGTTTTGCCGAATGCGGAGTACATCGCTCGCATCAGGTTGGGAAATCCGCCCTTCTTTGGGTTTTGGGCACGGGACTCGACATCGAGGGCGATCGCCGTGGCCATACCGCCGTAATAGAGCAGCGGGAAATTGGCGGCTTTCGCGGCCCCCGCGCTCTTCATGGAGACTCCTTTGGATGCACCCGCGACGTAACGATCGTAGCTGATAGATATCTGATTCAAAAGGTCTTCCTGAGTGATCAGATTGGTTCGAAAGGCTACCAATTTAGCCATATAGTCGGTGAAACCTTCCACGAACCACTCCACATCCCCTGCATTCGCGGGAGTGATTGTGCTTCCGTTCCACAGATGAAATATCTCGTGGCACAACAGGTATGCCCAGCGGCCCTTTGTTGATGAATCGGGAGCCTGTCTCAACATCAGGCTGATGCTGCGCTTGAACGCCTCTCCCCCATCGGCGAGCGGGGCAACGCTGGCAAGGATCGCCAGTTTCCCCGATGGCTCGCCACCCATGATCTTTCCGTAGGTTGAAATCACCGGTGTTAACGATCGAGCTAGGAGGTCCACACCACTTTCCATCTGCGGAGTTCCAGCAATGACGACCGAAAGTTCGCCTGTGCCGATGGATTTGTCGACGAAAGTTCCAACGACATTCCCGTTCGACCAGAGATCTTCTAGATCCCGAGCTTCGAAGGTGTCCTTTGAGCCCGGCCGGAGTCGGTAAGGGGTTGCGACTCGCCAGCCCTTTGGAAGATCGAAGCGAATCGAGATATTTTTTTTCTTGACCGTTTGGATCGGCGATGAACAGCGCGCGGCCGGTGAAGAACACGAAATCGTTCAGGACGTAGGCCCGTGCAAAGGCGGCGGAATTGGTCCATTGCACGCTATCGTGCCCGATTTGCACATCGTAGCCAAAGTGAAGGAGCCTGGGCTTCACAACGATTCTCCATTGCGCGGGCCCAGAAGATCTTAGTTCGAGGCGTCTGCCGCTTTCATCGGTGGCGATCAAATTACTGACAAAGGTCGCATAACCTTGCGTCAGTGGCGCGGCCATGGATTGAGACATGGCAAGCGTGGCTCCGGGCGAGGGAATTTCTGCGTCGACGTGGATATGGCGGGGATCCTGCGCGGATGCTTTTACGATGTAGGTGGGCGCGCCGGCAAAGCTTACGGGAATACTTTTGGATCTCGTAGAGCTATGATCGCTCACGCGAGGCTCACAGGCCAGAGCGGACGCTGCGAAAATCAGAGCCATCGAAACCACACGTCTATCGATTGCCATGCTCGGATCATACTTCGCCGCTGAGGTGGTCTTCACGCACGGTAGCGAAGTGCCCTGCCACGGGATGCGCAGACGGCAGGGTCATAATGAGATTGTGGGAATCCGGACGACGATCGAGCTGAGACGGCGGGAGATTCTGGATCTTGCGAGTCGACATGGGGCCTCCCAAGTCAGGTTATTCGGATCGGTCGCCCGCGGTGATGAGTCGGTGAACAGCGATGTTGACTTTCTCGTAGTCCTCGAGCCCGGACGAAGTCTAATGGACCATGCTGCTTTGAAAATCGCCTTGGAAGAGCTGCTCGGCATGCCGGTCGATGTCGCGACGGAGCGCGGTCTTAAACCAAAATTCCGCGATAGGATTCTAAGCGAGGCCGTCGCTTTGTGAGAACGGTGCGGAATCGGTTAGAGGATGTGCTGGAGGCAATCCGCTTAATAGATCAAGAGCGGGAAAAGGGACGAATGGTCTTTGATTCGGATCCGAAGGTCCAAGTCTGGATGGTTCATTACATCCAGATTGTCGGGGAAGCCGTTCGAAGTGTCTCTGATCAGCTCAAAGCTCTCGATCCGGAGACCCCTTGGGCCCAGATCATCGGAATGCGCCACATTCTAGTCCACGACTATTTCGGCGTCGATTTGAATGAAGTTTGGGCGGCAGTGCAAAATAACTTGCCTGATCTAAAATTGTCGGTTGAGCGTTTGTTGGCCAATCTTCCAGAATAAGGACTTCATGACCACGACGTTTTTCTCCGACTGGTATTACCTCTCGATCCGAAGCATCAAGCAGATTTGGAGGCCGCTGCTCGCGCTCATTCCCTCGCTCTTCATCCCGATCTTCTTCTTCGTGGTGAACTCCGCCTCTCTGAGCGCGTTCGCCAAGGTGCCGGGTTTTCCAAACGTTTCGTATCGGGATTTCATCGCCCCAATCGCATTATTCACCGCCGTCTTCTTCTCTGCTGGAAATGCGGGTATCGAGCTCGTTCAAGACATCTCGGGCGGCTATTTCAAAAAGCTGATGATCATGCCGATCAATCGACTGGCGATTATTTTGGGGCGGCTGACCGAAGTGGCGGTTCAGGCGGTGTTCCAAGGCTCCATCGTACTGGTGTTGTTATTGGCAGTTGGGGTGCGCATCAGGACCGGCGTGGCGGGAGTGATGGCAATCTACGTGATGCTGATGTTCTTTGCCATGGCGTGGAGCTGCGTAAGCATGATCTCGGCGTTGCGGACCCAAAACGCGCGGCTGGTCCAGTCGATGTTCGTCTTCGTGTTCCCTTTCCTCTACCTCACCACATCCCAAGCGCCGATGAAGCTGCTGCCGCCGACGTTTCGAGTCATCGCCACCTACAACCCGGTGACGTACATCGTGGAGGGCGTTCGCGCACTCGTCCTAAGCGATTGGAGCAATCGAGCCATCTGGGAGGGCTTTCTTGTCGCCGGCATCCTGTTCGTGGTGATGGTAACCCTTACCCTGGGCTCGTTCCGTAAGACCTTGAGATAGCCTAGTGAATGCTAAACATTTCTTGCAAACCGGTCAAAGCCATATCCCATTTTGGATATTGGAAAACCCTTTCCACCATTTCCTTCTCCAGAGCGTTATACTCGGCGGAAGTGAGGGCAGCGTATTGAACCGGATCGAAGCTATTGGACGCGGTGTGAGCTCCCTTCTTTTGGACGAGCACAGTTAGGGGCGGAAGGTTGTGCTTGGCGCAAATATAATCGCGGATAAAGACGAGCGGACGGCTGAACACGCGTGATTCCATGCCCATTGCCTTACCCATTTCCTCGTAAGTCGTTCGCCTCCCGGACTTGGCGCATTCGACCAAATGAGGCAGCATTTTGATCGCGATTGGAATATGTGGAGGTAGAGCCATACCACCATTGTGACGGATTTTCGATAAACGCTGCCGAGACGTATGCTAAAGGGCACCGGTTCGGCAGGAGAAAATCGCTCGTTAGCCGTCGAAAGATACCATGGTAGAAAGCAAATCAACCTTGAAAACAAACGGTACGGCAAGCCGTCCGTTATGGGCGGGGCCAGGATCGAGCGCCCGAAAAGCTACATCGATGTCGCCGGACGAGGATACGTACGGTGACGTGTTCGGGGGCGAAGTGATCTGGGTCGGACCGGCTGACGCAGTCCCGATGTCGAAACTTTGCACAAAGTCGTATCTCCCCGTCGTCCAATTGAAAAGCCAGACGAAACCGGTAACCCGGTGGCTTGCAACTGCGTCGAGAAAGGGGCTCAACAAAGTTATGCCCTGGCCGCTTCGTCCCACATTGAATCGGGCGATCACGGTGGCGACCTGTCCCATGCCGGGAATAGCAGCCGACGCAACATTATACGTGGCACCATCGGGAGTGTGGACATCGGCCACCGAGCCAGATCGTAGGGAACCTTGATAGGTGGAAATGCTTATTGCGTCGAGGATCGAGCGAGTGCCTTCACCGATCGCGAACAAAATGCCGTTGCTAATGGCGTAGTTGGTGCCGTTGGGTCCGATCACGGTCGGCGTGTATGCTTCGCCAAGACCGTCGGTGAGGACCATTCTTTGGCTGAATTGATTGGTGGCTAAATTCCAGCGGTAGACGATGCCGTCTTCATTGTTGACGAGCGCGGAGCGGGATGAAGGGTCGACGGCGGCGGTGTTGATGCACCATTCTCGGACGCCTCCACGGTCATCGGGGGTGGGTGCAAGATGGGTCATCACTTCATTCATCACGGCGGCTGCGGAAAGGCGGTCGAGCATGGGAGCATTCGGGTCGAGAATGGCGACCCTGTTCATCCCCCCACCTCCCCCTTCGAGGTAATCGTTGTACTTTGTGAGAATCAAATAGGAAGAGTTACCGCGATAGGACGGCACGGCGCCTCGAGGAACGATGGAAACGGTGTCGTCCCATCCAAAAGAGCCGGGGAGCTTCGACTGGCTGAGGTCCTTGCTGTAGTGCATGAGCCAGCCGCGCAAGTGATGGGAGCCGAACGGGGTCTCCAACACTCCAAAATAAACGTCTCCATCGGGACCGATCGTGGGAGAGGCCGTGCCATCGTCGGGGAGCCCGGCTTGAGCGCCGGAAACTGGGTCGGTCGGGCGCACGCGATAGAACGGGGCGAGGCTCGTGCTGTTTAACGCGAGCAGGTAGCCCACGCTCCCATTAACGGCCACGTAGAGGATTTTCCCATCCCCGCTTAGCGCGGGAGCGCAATTATAAACCACTTTTCGCACGCCTTGGTCTTGTGCCGCATCGGAAGCAGAAATCCAGCGGCCTTGGCCATCGGCGGAAACTCTCGCTATTCCGCTCTTCAGATTCAGGGGGTTGTTCGAGGCGATGAAACCGAAATAAACGTTGCCTTTACCGTCGGGAGTAATCGGCGTGCAGATTTTTACATCCACGTTGAACGCGTTGGGATTGGCGTCGTAATTTTCAATGCCATAAAAAGCTTGGCGAGAGACGACACCGTTTACGCCGTCGGTATTATCCCGTCTTAGGACGGTTCCTCCCGCGGCAGGAGCGATGAGGGCGTTTTGGGTGGTCAGGGCGCTTCCGCAGCTGGGGGTCCACCCGTGGGGAGGAAGCGTGTAATCCGTAGGAAGGGTCCAGAGAAGCGAACCATCTTGGCCACGGCGTCCTTCCAAACGAAAACCATCTTGGGCGCCCGTTTTGACGGTTACCACGACCGTATTCCCAGGCGTAAGCAAAGGGGTGCCGTAGTGGATCAGCAGATCCTCTCCCGAGTATTGGCGATCGAGATCGACGGGCGTACTCCACAAAATCCGCCGCAACGCTTGAGCGGTGACGCTCGAACGACCGGTGTGTTGGGCGTTTCCCCCGTATCCGGTCCATCCACGTACGATCGTGGTGGCTTGGGTGGAAGTGCTTAGGATAACGATGGTTAAGGCGGCTACGAGTTTCAACGTCATTTCTCCAAATTGCAGACCTGCTCCCTTTATCATACTGCAGGTTGCTCGATACGGCCCATAATGGCAGTGAGCTTGAGCACGATTTTTTCGCCTGAATCGATCGGTCCAGCCTGGGAGATCCTTGGCAAGCTAGTGCTGGGGATCGTTCTCGGGGGCGTGATCGGGTGGGAGCGGGAGGTACATGGCCGCCCTGCCGGTGTGCGCACTCACATGCTTCTAGTGCTCGGGGTCACCTTAATATCAGAGGTGAGCAAGAATTTTGGAGGAGCCGATCCCAGTCGCATCGCCGCTCAGATCGTCACCGGCGTGGGCTTTTTGGGGGCTGGCACGATTATGCGGATGGGGGCGGAGGTCAAGGGTCTGACGAGCGCGGCGAGCCTTTGGTCGGCGTCCGGAATCGGTCTAGCGGTCAGCGTGGGAGGGACCTTTATCTGGGTGGCGATCGGAGCGACCATTCTCGCTTTGATCACCCTCGAGGTGATCGACAAGATCGAGCGCCGAGTGCATCCGTTCGCTCATCCCCGGGAGATGTTGGTTTGTCTCGACGAGCGCAAAGACGTGGTCGAGCTGCTGGAACGGCTGGAAGCGGCGGGCTCGCGGGTGCAAAGGATTCTGATCGCGAGCACGGAACCTGACCTGATTATCAATCTCGAGTTGACGGGGATGCGGGAGAAGGCGATCGAAGCGGCGATGAACACGTCGGGCGCGAAATCGGCGCAGTGGTCGGAATAAATCTAAAGTGCTCGTAGCGCTTCCAGGCTTACGTACCACAACCCGTCCTTGCTGACGCTGATGTCTCTCGTTTCGACCCATTGGGAACCCACCTTGATCCCTTTGGCGGCGAGGGGGACAATGACGTCACGACTGCCCGCTGTGAACGCGCAAATGCCTTGGCGGGCGTTGACGCGCAGGGCCCAGCCTCGCCCCCGGCAAAAGCCGTCGATATTGGCGAGGGTCTCGCCTCGGGGACCGGATAGACACAGGACGTTTTCGAGGCCGACACGTGTCGATGTGCTCGATGTGGTTTCGAGAGCGCGGAGGCGGGCGAGCGTCCTTCGTGCGATTCCTTCGCACGCGGTCTTGTCACCTTCGCGGTCTGAAGAGAGCCACTCGACATTCCCTCGGGCTCCGCTCCCCCGATAAAGAATCTGAACGTTGACAAAGAATGTCCCATCGTACGTGTCGATGGTCATGCCTCCTGATCCAGCGGTACGTCTGGTACCCGCTCCAACGGGGTAATCGGAGAAGGCGGCCTTCCTGTCTTGGTATCCCGTGCTCGGCCCGGTAGACACCCAGAATTCGGGGGCCATAGAGTCTTGCGGGACCTTGCGGATGAGAATCGACATGCTTGCGTTGTCGGAGGCGCGCCTCGCGAAGACATCCACGGTAAGCCCGGTATCATTGTCGGCCGTGCTTCGCTTATATTCGAATGCACGTTCGACGGCCAGCTCGGAGCGGGCGATCAATTTCACATCGATGAGATAAGTTGATTGCGGGATAAGGATCAGTGGCAATAAGGTGGCCGCAACGCGACGAATGTCCAGTAATTTCATTGATCTGCCCAAGAATACCTACTGAAAATTCCCTTTTGAAATCGCGTGCGGTAGCCTCACCGCATGGAGTTGGCATTTCGCCGGGTGTTTCTCAAGAAGCGATATCCCCTCGCGATCAGCCGCGGCGTCAGCACCGGCTCACTGAACCTCTTCATCTTCCTGCGCGAGGGTGAGCACGTCGGGATCGGGGAATGCGCGCCGGGACTGGGCTGGGACGATTCTCTCTCAGAAATCGCCGAGCCGATGCTGCAACAAATCTTCGGCGAGGTCAAAGGGCACTCGATCCACGAAGCGTACGAATTGGCACGGGAAGCTCTTCTGCCCCCGCCCGCTGTCGCGGGTTTGGATATCGCGCTTTGGGACCTCAAGGCCAAGCGAGCGGGAATGCCTTTGAATGCGATGCTGGGCCTATCCGGATGCTGCGTTCAAGGCAGTGTGACGGTGGGGCTTAATTCACCCGAAATCGTGGGCGAAAGAGTGCACGAGATCCTCGGAAGGACAGGAGCGAGGGCACTTAAGATCAAGCTGGGCTCACCCGAAGGTCTCGACCATGACCAAGCTTCATATTCTGCGGCAATGGAAGCGGCAAGACCTTTCGATGTTCGCTTGCGGGTCGATGCGAATGGCGGTTGGGGGCTACAGGATGCGTTGAAAATGCTCGCTTGGTTGGCGAGGCGAGGATGCGAATACGTGGAGCAGCCCCTCGCCGAAGGCCACGAAGAAGAGCTGCCGGCGCTCTTTTCTGGACGCCCGCTTCCTATCTTCGTCGACGAATCTTGCCGCTTCAGCACCGACATACCGAGCTTCGCGAGCGCGGTGGACGGGGTCAATCTCAAGCTCATGAAATGCGGAGGAATCACGGAAGCGCTTCGAATCGTGGCGACCGCGCGGGCATTTGGCTTGCAAACGATGATCGGGTGTATGGGCGAGTCGTCGGTTGCCATTTCGGCAGGCGCGTCTTTGGGGGCTCTTTTCGATCACATCGATTTGGATTCGCATCTCAACCTAGATCCAGATCCCGCGATGGGCGCTTGGTGGATCGATGGGAGACTCATTCCCCCCGATCAACCAGGGCATGGAGGTTCGATCCCGGAAAACTAGCCGGGGTTTCCGCCTTGTCCGATGCGCTTTTCAAGTTCCGATAGCTGGGCATCGACGTCGGAAGTGGCGTCTTGCTTGAGCTCGGTAGTGGCGGGAGTCGTCGCCGGAGTGGCCATTCCCAACCGCTCTTCCAGCTTTTTCAGCTCTTCGTCGGCTTGATAGTCCATGGTCTGATCTTCCATCGCCATCATCTTGCCCTGGAGGCTTCCCGCCATCATCTCGCTTCGGGCAGAGGCCTCGGCTTGCTTGTCCTTAATCTTGTCGCGGGCGGCCGCAAATGACCCTTCATATTCGTTCTCGAAGGTTAGGCCTTCGAGCGCTTTCGATATCGAAGTTTGAATCTGCGCTTGCTTCCACTGGGCCTTCATGGCGAGCGCCTCCGCGGTCTTGCGACGCACGTCCTCTTCTTGCCGCTTGATCGCGACCTTCACCGACTCTACGGTTTCGAGGGCTTGGGCGAGAGTTCCCCGGAGAGTTTCGAGGGTCTGGTCGGTCGAGGCCTTTTCTCGCAAAAATTGGCGGGCAAGCTCTCGATCCCCTCTTTGCAGGGCGATAGTCGCTTGCTGCTCGAGCTGGGCGGCTTTCTTTTGCGCCTCGTCGAGCATGCCTTGGAGCCGATTTTTTTGGGTAATTGCCTGGACCGCTTTCTCGCGGTTCGCGAACAGCGTCTGCTGCATATCGCGACGCGCTTGATCCAGCATGATCTCTGGATCTTCGAGCTTGTCCATCTGTCGATTAAAGAGTGCTTTTAGCCAGCGAAAGAAACGCTTCATTCATCCATCCGTATAGCCCCTGTTTCAGGCTAACCGCATTATAACATTCTCGGCACATAGGGGCAGGAATCGAGTCTCAAGGTAGAGTCGAAAGACCTTTCATGCGAAAAGCAGTGTATCCCGGCTCCTTCGATCCGCCGACCCTGGGCCATTTGGACGTGATAGAGCGAGCGGCCCGCCAGTTCGATGAGGTCATCGTGGCCATCGGCATCAATCGCGCGAAGACGCCCTTTTTGGAGATCGAGGATCGGATCTGCGCACTGGAGCGTTGCGTTAAGACCTTTTCCAACGTAAAAATCGATTCTTTCGAGGGATTGCTGGTCGCTTATGTTCGCTCGAAAGGGGCGACCGCGATCGTTCGCGGTCTGCGGGCAACCTCCGATTTCGATTACGAATTTCAAATCGCGATGGCGAACAGGCGCATGGACCCCACTATCGAGACTATTTTTCTTATGACCAAGGACGAGCACAGTTTCCTCAGCAGTACCGTCGTTCGCGAAGTGGCAGTCCTAGGGGGAAACTATCAAGGCTTCGTCCCTCCCGAAGTGGCGGAAATCATTGGGGAAAGATTGCGGGAAAAGTCATGAAACCACAGACCCGGCGCGAATCGTAGCCTATGCCACAATACAGGAGTTGCGCGCCACCTCCGGCGTGCCCAGGGGGTTTTGCATGGATATCCTACGTATGCTCGAGAATCTTCATGAATTGGCGGTCGATCAGCCGCGCTCGTTTGGGCCGATCACTTGGGGCCTGAACAAAGAAGAAGTGGCCATGCAGATCGCCAAAGTGCGCGCTTCGCTCCCGAACGAGCTGAAGCAAGCGGTCTCCCTGACCCGCGATTCGGAGCGGATCGTGGAAAACGCTCGGGAAGATGCCTCGTCCACGATCGAGAATGGCAAACGCGAGGCGGAACGCATCGTCATCGAAGGACGTCAAGAGGCGGAGCGCATCTTGGACCAGGCTCGCCTCCAGCAGGAACGCATGATCGCGGAAAACGAAATCCTCAAGCTTGCAAAGGCGCAGAGCGAAGAAATCCGCAACAGCGCGGATCGAGATGCGGTTCAAATGCGACGGGGAGCGGAGAATTATGCGCACGAGGTGCTTAGCCAGCTCGAGAACGTCATTGGGAAGGTTATGACCTCGATCGAGCGAGGAAAAGGGGAAATTACTCGCGCTGAGCCGATCCCGATGAATGCGGTGGTTCGAGAGAAAGTACGGGCTTAGAAAGCATGAGTAACGACGGTGGCATCCCCCCGAGCCTCAAAAGAAGAACAAATCTCTACTCGTCGCGTTTCTGTTTTCGCTGGCTGTTGTCTTTGCCGTTTGTTGCGGTGGAGGATTGCTATGGTCAGGAAGTAGCCTCCTGCAAACCTATTATTCTGGAAAGGGAGCGCTTGTGTATGCACAAAAGGTGATGAAAGAAGTCGGCTCGTGGGATGCGAAAGCCGTAATCGACGAAGCTAGCGCAGAGTATCGATTGAATGTTTCCCTGGCCAGGACGCAAAAGTCACTTCACTTCCTTAGCTCTAAGCTTGGCCCGCTGAAATCGTTAAGAAATATGACCTTGCGGCATTCGAACTTCTTTTCTGGCATTGGCGGTACACGCCTGACATATACAGTCACCGCGGATGCTACGTTTGAAAAAGCGAGCGGCACTATGCTAGTAACAGTGGTCAATGAGGAAAACGAGTGGTCTCTCCAAGGCTGGAAAGTGAATTCCGACAAACTTTTGGAATAGTTTTGGGGCCTACTCGGCGACCTTGAGCACGCTCAAAAATGCTTCCTGAGGCAGTTCCACGGTGCCGATCTGCTTCATGCGCTTCTTGCCCTCTTTTTGTTTCTCCAAGAGTTTGCGCTTGCGGGTGACGTCACCTCCGTAGCATTTAGCGATTACGTTTTTGCGATAGGGCTTCACGGTGTCGGCGGCAATCACTTTCATTCCGATTGCCGCTTGGATCCGAACCTCGTATTGCTGCCGAGGCACGACCTTGCGCAACTGGCCGACCATCGCCTTCGCCCGCTGAAAAGCGAACTGTCCGGAGACGATGAAGGAAAGGGCGTCCACGGCATCCCCATTGAGCATCACATCGACCTTTTTCAGATCGGAGCGCTGGTATTCGGCCAAGTCGTAATCAAACGAGGCGTATCCCCTCGTGCTTGATTTCAGCTTGTCGAAGAAGTCGAGCAAAATCTCCGCGAGGGGCAAGGTGTAGTAGATCATGACCCGGTTCGGAGAGGGATATTCGGTTTTGCGAAATACGCCTCGCCTTTCTTGGCAAAGAGTCATGACCGCGCCAACATATTCTTGAGGCGTCATGATGGTCGCGTTTACAGCTGGTTCTTCGATAAAATTAATTTCGGTCGAGTTCGGAAAGGCGCTGGGATTGCTAATGTGGAGGGTATCGCCGTTCGTCTTGTGAACCAAATAATCCACGCTCGGTGCGGTGAGAATCAGGTCGAGTCCGAATTCACGCTCCAGCCGCTCCCGAGCGATTTCCATGTGAAGAAGTCCCAAAAAGCCGCAGCGAAACCCAAAACCCAGCGCGGCGGAAGTTTCAGGAGCGAAATCCAGGGCAGCATCGTTGAGCTTGAGCTTCTCGATCGCGTCCCTAAGCTCCTCGTAGGCCTCCCCGTCCGATGGATACATTCCGCAAAACACCATCGGTTTCGCTTTCCGATAGCCGGCCAGGGGTTCATGGGCCGGGTTTTCGGCGCCGGTGATCGTATCGCCGACTCCGGCGTCTCCCACGGTTTTCATGGAAGCGGTGAGGAATCCCACTTCCCCTGTTTTGAGGGCAGTGGTGCGCTCTAAGCCGGGGCGAAAAACTCCCACCGTATCCACGTCGAACACAGTGTCGGCGGACATCATTTTGATCTTATCGCCGGGCCGGACGGATCCGTTCACTACCCTAATATAGGCGACCGCGCCTTGGTAGGTATCGAAGTGGGAATCGAAAATGAGCGCGCGCAGAGGAGTGCCAGTTTGCACCGGCGGCGGCGGAACTCGCGCCACGATCGCCTCGAGTAGCTCGTCGATCCCCTCGCCCGTTTTTGCCGATACGAGCACCGCGTCCTGAGCATCTATGGCCACTGCATGCTCGATCTCTTCTCGGGCTCGGGCGATGTCGGCATGGGGCAGGTCGATCTTGTTGATTACGGGCACGATTTCGAGATTCTGGTTCATGGCCATGCTCGCATTGGCGATGGTCTGGGCTTCGACGCCTTGGGAAGCGTCGACCACGAGCAAGGCCCCCTCACAGGCGGCCAACGATCTCGACACTTCGTAGGTGAAGTCCACATGCCCCGGGGTATCGATCAGGTTAAGCTGATATTCCTGGCCATCTTTGGCTTTGTATTGAAGCCTAACGGCGGTCATCTTGATTGTGATTCCTCGCTCGCGCTCGATGTCCATGGTATCGAGCATCTGCTCGCGAGCTTGCCCACGCACGGCCCCACAACGCTCGATCAAGCGATCTGCGAGGGTGGATTTGCCGTGGTCGATGTGCGCGATGATGCAGAAATTGCGGATATGCGCCTGGGGCATGGAAGCGAACCTTCATCCAGTTTACCGGGAGAGCCGAGGGTTGTGGAGGCTCGCATCGCGAGGTTTGGCTGCGGGTGGAGTTGCGCGAAGCTCCAGCTGATTCAGCAGCCGGCGAGGAAGTCGAGGGCCTTGGAGAATGCTCCGTACTCGGCGAGCTTCGCTTACCTTCATCAATTACCTCTCAAGCGGGGTAAGAAATCCAGCCTAAAAGCCCGAAAATCTTACTAGGTGCCCTCACGTCGGACACCCAAGATATATTCATGATTTCATAAGCAAAAATATTCATCTGATGATTGGAAAAAAACTCAAGCGAACGCTCAGCCGTCTCGGGTGGCTTTATGCCATTTCCGTTGGCTCGTTGCTGGTTCTTCTTGTTTTCGATGAGTTTATCCAGGACAAAAGCCTGAAGAGCCAAGTCGACGGCACTCACTTATACGCGATCAATCAAGAGCAAAGGCTTTCCAGCGAGGTCGTCCATGCTGCCCACTTGCTGGTTCAGCCAGGTGACGGAAACCGCGCGCCGCGGAGGCGAGGGTTGGATGAGGCGCTACTGCAGTGGCGCGAGCGCCGTCTTACCTTGGACCGTCTCTTGCACCCGCGCTTCTCTTCTGCTCAATCGGCAAAGGACTTATATACGGGCCTTGAAGGCCTTATGCCAATTCGATCTCAAATCGATTATCTTGCTCAGACCATCCTCTTGAGGATGGGAGATAAGGCACCCGACTTATTCACCGCTAACGAAGCTGCCCAGCAACTTGCTCAGGAGCAATCTCGATACGCCAGAGACATTGCAGCCGAAGTCAAGCGATTTGAGGGTGCATGGGCGCGGGAGCACGAAGACTTGGAGCGCCTCGACGGCTTAGTTCATCTGCTCATTGTGCTCATCATCGGCGTGCAGGCGCTGTTGGCATTCTTTCCAACTTTGCGGCGGCTTCGAGAAAGCATCGACGGCCTTGAAGAAGCCGAAATCAACATTCAGCAGCAAAATGATCGGCTCGTGGAGCAAAACGGCAATCTCCAAGGAAGGGAAAATCAGATCGCCGACTATGCGGTTCGCCTGGAACGGCTAAACGAGCAATATCAGCTCTCCAGCCGCCGATTCGAGGACCTCTTCGATGGCCTTCCGGTTGCGTGCTTCGGCTTCGACCGCGAAGGTCGGGTGTACGAATGGAACCAAGCGTGCGAAAGCTTGTTTGGATTCGCTGCATCGGAGGTGCTGGAAAAGCGATATTACCAACTTCTTTTTGAGGATACGCGCTTGAGAAGCGTCTCCAAGCGACACCTTGCGAGATTATTCGCGGGATTACTTGTGAAGCAATTCGAATGGGAATTCGGAATAGGTAACCTTTCCAAGAATATCCTTTCGACGGCGATTCCTCTTTACAACAACGATGGGTCAATTCGCATGGGCATGATCGCGAGCTTCGATATCTCGGAACGTAAAGCGGCTGAAGCAGCGCTAAGAGAGAGTGAGCAACGATACCGCGAGGTGGCGGGGCAGCTCGAGCGGCTTAACGCCCAGTTGGGCTCGCTTGCTCGAACCGATGGCCTCACCGGGCTGTATAACCATCGCAGCTTCCAACAAAAAATTAACGACGAGTTTCACATTGCGAAGGAGGGAAAGTCCGCCCTATCGATTGTCATTCTCGACGTCGATCACTTTAAGGAGTACAACGATAGCTTCGGGCATCAGGCGGGCGACCAAGTCTTGCGCCAGCTTGCCGACCTTCTCAACGTGGCGTCGCGCAATACGGATTTCGTAGCGCGCTACGGGGGCGAGGAATTCGTAGTGGTTCTTCCCGGGGCCGGTGCTCAGCGGGCGTTCGATGTGGCGGAACGGATGAGGCAATCGATCCAACAGGCGACCTGGCCGCATCGCCCGGTGACCGCCAGTTTCGGAGTGGCAACTCTTCAGTCTGATATTCACCAGGCTGAACAACTTTTGCGGGGGGCAGACGAAGCTCTCTATCAAGCCAAAGCGTCAGGCAGAAATCGAACGGTGGCCAACGGAAGCGGGGACAATGCGGCAGCCGCTTAGCGGCGACTCAAACAGTAATGGCGCGCTTTGGGCGAAAGTGGTGCCCCTTTCGGTATTAAGGCTCTGAGGCGTTAGACATTCCCCCACCACGCAAGTGGTGGGGGATGACCGCGAAACTGCTAGAAGACGCCCTCGGCAAGGTCGCTCAGCCCTTCCTCATAACATTCGCGGCCCGGTCGCATCGGCAGTTTGCCTTTCCATACTGTTTTGGGACGCTTGAACTTGCTCGCGCACTTTGGGCGCCTCCTCTTGCACTTTGCCGAGGGCGCGTTCCCATAGGGTCCTCATCGGCGCGATGCCTCCGCCGCCGATGGCGATAATGGCCGAACCGCAAACGATAGCCAACATTCCATAGAACAAGCCATCCACGATTCGCGGCGCAATCTGAAGTTGATCGAGGGCAGCGAACATTCCTACCATCACGATTGCGATCCACGCGAAATTGGCGATGGTCTTACCATATCCCAACCCACCCAGAGAAGCCCTCACGATTTCCCGAACCGCTGCCGCAATCGAAAGCGAAATGACGGCGATCAAGATCGCCACGAAAATATTCGGTAAGAAAGCGATGAATCGAGTCAGAAGATCACTGACCGGATTCGGCCCAAAAACGCCGAAGGCGAGCTGCAGGACAAACAGAAACATGGTGTAAAAAGCAATCTTTCCCAGAATCGTGCTGACGTGGTAGCCCGAAGTTCTGAGCGCCTCCTTGATACCGCCCCGTTCGACCCAACGCTCGACTCCCATGCGCTCGAGGGCGCGGTCGATGAGCTTGCCTAACGCTCGCGCGATAAAATAACCGGCGACCAGAATGATCGCGAACGCGAGAAGCTTAGGAACGAAAATCAACGTTTCGGCCCACGCTCGCTCAAAACCTGTGGTAATAGTCGTCGTCTCCAAAATGTCACCTCGCCTTTTGAAATCGTTTTTAGTTCAAGTACTTTCAAAGCTCAAAGACGGAGGTTTTTTTGTATTCCGTTCGAACGGGTAGCATCGTGTGGCTTCGAAGCGTATGGATTCTGGGGTGGGCGCCGAAGAAAAATTCCCTTACATCGCGTTTAAGCGCGTAGAGGTTCGCTACAGCGATCTAGTCTACGGGCTGCGCGGGGTCGATCTCGAAATCGCCAAGGGCGAGTTCGTGTTCTTTGTCGGACAAACTGGAGCGGGAAAATCAACGGTGCTCAAGCTCATCACCCGTGAGGTGAAGCACACGGGCGGGCACCTTATCTTCAATGGCAAAGACTTGGCAGCCGTGCGAGATCGCGAAGTGCCCGCGTTGCGCCGCGAGATGGGGATTGTTCCTCAGGATTTTGGGCTCTTGCAGAACAAGCGCGTGTGGGAAAATGTCGGATACGCAATGCGCGCGGTGGGGGCGACTCGGCGCGAAGTTCGGAAGGCGATTCCCGAGCTGCTCGAGAAGGTGAACATCGGGCATAGGGGGGACGCCTATCCCCACGAGCTAAGCGGCGGCGAACAGCAGCGAGTGGCGATCGGCAGAGCATTGATCAACAATCCGCCCATCCTGCTCGCCGATGAGCCTACCGGAAATCTCGATCCAGCGCACAGTATGGAAATCATGGAGTTGCTTTTGCAATTGAACCTGCGTGGAGCCACCGTGCTCGTGGCCTCGCACGATATGAACGTGGTGGAGCAAGTGGGTAAGCGAGTCATCACCCTCAAAGAGGGGCAAGTCATCAACGATGAGGGTCGCTGTGTTTGACCGCTTCGAATTCTTGTTCTCGGAAGCCTTGGTCGCTTTGCGGCGAAACACGTGGATGACATTTTCAGCGGTGACGACGGTTGCGGTAGCTCTTTTCTTGCTTGGAGGGCTGGGCTACGCGTACATGGGCCTCAGCAATTTCGCGTCGTCCCTCCCCGGCCGATTCGAGATGAGCGTGTTTCTCCGGGATGGCGCTCCAAAGGAACAGGTCGCGGAGGCGGCTCGCAAAGTCAGGCTGATTCCAGGAGTCAAGTCGGTGCAGTGGATTCCTCGCGAGCAGGCTTGGGAACAGCTCCGCAAGCAGATGCCGGAAGTGATCGAAGGGATGGAAAATTCGTATCCCGAGCAGCTCAAGGTCACGCTCAACGATCTTGACCTAGCGAGCGAGGTGGCCTCTCGAATCCAAATGTTGGAGAGCGTGGAAAGAGGAGGCGTTCGCTATCTCAACGATGAGCAGCAGCTGCTATCGCAAGCCCTTAAGCTGATTCGTTGGCTTGGATTCGGGGTGGGGGGACTGATGCTGCTGACGAGCGGCGTGCTCATCTACAACGCGATCCGGCTGACCATTCTCGCCCGTCGCCGTGAGATCCGAATTATGCAACTCGTGGGGGCGACTCGCCTCACCGTCATCACGCCGATGCTCATCGAGGGGATCATCCAGGGCGCTCTTGGTGGATTGCTAGCAGGCTTGCTTCTTTGGTCTTCCCACATCAGCTTTGAACGAGTAATCTCCAATTTCAGCGTGTTCGGAAGAGTTGCGCCATTCCCCGTGTTGTACGTCTGCGCCGTATTGGTGGGAACGGGCGCAATCTACGGACTCGTATGCTCATCGGTGGCGGTGCGGGAGCCCACGAGATTGAAATTCCGATGAAGCACGTTTTGCTTGTCGGAATGCTGGTTTTCTGCGTTACGATGGCGCATGCCCAGCGACACCATCGGCCTAAACGCACAGACCTTCGCGGAAGGCTTTCGAGCGTTCAACAAAAGAAGAATCAGATCCGAAGGGAGATCAAACGCAAGCAGCGCGAGGCCCACATCGTCATGGCCGATATCGAGCGAGTCGACGGCAAATTGAGTCAACTCGAAGGCGACCTCGAAGACACGGGAAAAAAGCTGGTCGAAAGCAAAAGCACCCAAAGAACTCTCAAAAGCTCTCTTGAAATGGCGACCAAGCGGCTCGAGATGAAGCGCGAACAGCTTCGGAAGCGACTGCGCGCGATGTACATGCACGGCGAGGGAAGCATCGTCACGGCGTTGGTCGGCTCGCAAAGCGTTTCGGATTTTGCCACTCGAAAGGCGGTGCTGGAAAGGGTCGCTCGCAAGGACCGCGATCTCTATAACGAGGTGCGTAACCTCCAAACCACGATTTCGCAGCAAAAGACCCGGCAAGACCATCTGGTAGTCGAGGTGTCGAGCCTGGAGCAACGCCAAAAGACCGAGCAGAGCTCGCTAAAGGACACTAGGCAGGAAAAAAAGGCCTACCTTGGAGAACTGGAGTCGCAGCAGCAGGAGCTGAGAAGGCAGTACGACGAGCTCGAACAAGAGAGCCGGTCGCTAGCCGCTCAGATTCGCGCTTACCAGGCGTCTCGTCGAGGCACGAAGCAAGAGGTCTCGCCCTACCACGGGTCGCTGCGGCCTCCCGTAAGTGGGCGCATCACCAGCGGTTTTGGGATGCGATTTCATCCCATCTTGCATGAGCGGCGCATGCACACGGGCCTAGATTTCGGGGCGCCTCTTGGGGCGGCGATCCATGCCGCCGGGCCGGGAGTGGTCATGACCGCGGGCTACATGCGGGGCTATGGTTACACGGTTACGATCGATCATGGGGGAGGGGTTTCCACCCTCTATGGGCATTGCTCGCGGCTCATGGTTGGGCGTGGCGACCGGGTTTCTCAAGGCCAGCACATCGCGAATGTCGGCAGCACCGGCCTCTCCACCGGCCCTCATTGCCACTTCGAGGTCAGGATTAACGGCTCGCCGGTCGACCCGCGAAGTCGGCTTTAGTCGATCGTGTGGGTTCCGGGATCAAGCAGGGAATCTTTGCCTTTCCAACGTAACTCGGCAGAGATGGGCGTCTCGATGTGCAGCTTTTCGTTTTCGAATTTCACCCGCAAGTCGCCGTCGGGGTGAGCGATATTGGCATCGAAGCGTTTGAGACTGCCGGGGTGGGGCTGGATTTTGGCTTTCTTCCATCCGGGGGCGATACTGGTGACGCCTGTCACGATCGGGTCGAAGCCGAGGATGGGGTGGGCGCTCCAGGCGTGTCAGTCGCTCCGCGTGGGCTCGGGCGTCTCGGCGAAGGTGGTGAGACCGGATTCGATCATTTCTTTCCAGGGCTGGAGCTCGGTGAGATAGTCGAAGGGGGCGGTGTCGGACTTGTCGGACTTATCGGACTTGTCGGACGGGTCTGACACTTCCGAGCGATCCCCAGCCGCCATCGCCAGGTGCTTGTAGTAGGAGAAGTAGTAAGTGCACTTGGCGGCATTGGCAGCGGCGAGGCCCTCGGCGGGCCATCGGGCTGGCTGCAGGTCAAACATCACTTCCAAAAGGATGTGCAGTGCCTCGGCATGTTCGGAACCAAGGGACTGCGACCCTTCGCGCTGTCCAGCCGTCAATCCTGCCCGATCGCCCCATCGCCCGAGATTCGACCATTCGTGCCAGAACTTTTGATCCCGCTGCTTGGCCTCGCCTACTTCCAGAAACCCCTTGTATCTTTTGACGACTTCCATCGCAAGCTCAAGGCTTGCTTGGTGCATCAGTGAGGCCGCGCCGCCCGGCGGGACTCCCCAACGCCACTCCGGCACCCAGTCTCCGAACTGCCAGTACTGCGCCTCGCTTCGCTGAAGCTTGCGGAATCGCCCCACTACTCGGTTCAATGTTTGGAAAGAAATGAAATCTGGGCGAGCTGCTGGATCGTCGTAGTGCAGTTGATCCCATACCATCATCACCCACCACAGGCTGAACGGCGGGATGACTTGCGTCTGGCGCGACGGATAGCGGCTTTGTGTCAGGCCGTTCTCCATGAGCGACCAGCCGAGCGTCTCGACCGCGTTGCGCGGCAGGGCCCGGTCGCGCGACAGGTAGTAGTGGATCAGCGCCTGGATGCGCGTGTCGCCGACGTATTGGAGCTGCTCGTAGTAGGGACAGTCGAAATAAGTCTCGCCCGCGCAGCGCTGGGCCGTGCGCACCGACACATCCCAGATCGGCCCGACGCCTGGATCGTCCGCCTCGAAGCTGGATTCGACGGTGTAAGGGTAGCCGGTTTCGATGGCATCGATCCCGAAAATCTCGACGGGATCCCCGTCGACTTCGATCTTGAGGTATCGATACGTTCGCCACCAGAGTGGTTCGAACGATTGCGACCAACCTTCAAGTTCAATTCGGTCTTGATAGCCCCGACAATCCTTGTCGGTGACATCGTTTCGATTCCCCTTACCATCTTCATTCCAGAGCGCCTCGGCGTAAGTCAGGGAAACCGTTGCTTTACCAACACAGGAGACAAAGACCGTGGGATAGGCGCACAATAACTCGCCATAGTCTAGAAGCAGGGATTGGCCGGATTTGAGGGTCATTGGCTCGAATGGCGTTCCGTTCAAAGGAGTTCGTACGAGTGGAGGGGCTGATCTAAGCTCGTATCGCATCAGAGGAATCGAGCGCGGCACGAGCATCCACGGGGTGCCTCCGCCGCTGTCCCCGCGTTCTTCGGCTTGTGAAATGCGGTGGGGTGTCTTCCACTCAAGGAGACGGCCCGGCTCTCCGACAACGCCGTCAAATGTGGCTGAAGGGCCACTCCTCTGAATCTCTCCCGGCCCGACATCGATGTAAAAATCGCCGACGCCGCTGTGCATCATGTCGAAATCCCAGCCAGGCAGTCGAGCGACTTCCCAGTCGCCCGGCGTGCTCAGACCCCCACCCCCTACGTCCTCGCTGACCGCCGAACCGTTTACCGGAGGGGCAATATCGAACACAAACCCAGTTCTCACCGTATGCTGGGCCATTGGCGCCCAGCGGCCGAAGTTCCACACGAGCGCGGCGATCCAATTTTCGCCAACCTGCAGGAAGGGAGGGAGGTCTATGGTCTCGTAAAACCAGTGCGTCTCGTCTCCACGCTGTGGCCCGAAACAGACCATGTCGCCGTTGACATAAAGCTTGTAGCGCTGGTCGGCGGAAACGCGGACCTTCAATTCGGCAGGGGTTTCGTCAAGAACGAGCCGGCAGCGAAAGCCGAAGACCCCGATGTCTTCCCGCGGGTCGGCGGATAGGGCGATCCAAGAAGCATTCCAAAGCACACTATCGAGTTCCTCGCGGGCGGAGGCAATCCTGCTATCGAGACTGCGTTGCATAATCGGAAAGCAATATGTCAAGCGTTCTTCTTTTCGCTTTGCTTTCTTTGACCTTGGCCAGCCGCGCGGGAAATCAGGCGGTCGAAGGCGATAACGGGTCAGAGCTCCGCCCAATTCTCGAGCGGTTTCAGGCGGACGAGGCCGATCTCAATCGCATCTATGCCCTTCGGCTGTCCGCGAATCGAAAGAAGCGCCTGGCCGAGCTCTATTCCGTTTCCATGAAGAGTCTTGCGTCTTTGAACTTCGACAAGCTGTCCTTCGACGGGCAAATCGATTACGTGCTTTACCGCAATTACTTGGAACGACATGCCCGACAGCTCGAGATAGAAGCCAAGGATCAATCCAAATACGCGAAGCTCATCCCGTTCGCGGCCACGATCACCGATTCTGAAGAGGCGCGGCGTCGCATGGAGCCGGTCGACCAGGAGCGTTCGGCCTCCGCGCTTAATGCTCTCGCAAAGCAGGTGAAGGAAATGAAGCCGTTTCTCGGCGATAAGCTCAAGGCGAGCAAATTCGAGGCGAATCAAGCGGTTTTCGCAGTCAAGAGCCTGCGCGAAACCTTGCGCCACTGGTTCGAGTTTTACAACGGCTACGATCCGATCTTCACTTGGTGGGTCGCGGAGCCGTTCAAGAGCGCGGACCAGGAGCTCGATGGCTATGTGGGCGCGCTCCGCGAAAAACTATTGGGAGTCAAGCCGGACGACGAAAACGCCATCGTCGGCAATCCAATCGGGCGCGAAGCGCTGATCGCCGAGCTGGGATTTGCCATGATTCCATACACCCCCGAAGAGTTGATCGCAATTGCGGAAAAGGAGTATGCATGGTGCTTGGCTGAGATGAAAAAGGCGTCGCGGGAGCTGGGATTTAAGGATGACTGGAAAAAGGCGCTCGAACATGTCAAGAATATCCATGTCGAACCCGGCAAGCAGCCGGCTTTGATCCGCGAGCTTGCGTTGGAAGCGATCCAGTTCGTGGAGCAACACGACCTAGCTACCGTGCCCCCGCTCGCCAAGGAGACTTGGAAAATGGAGATGATGACGCCCGATCGTCAACTCGTCAATCCGTTCTTTCTCGGTGGGGAGGACATCATCGTCTCCTATCCCACGAACTCGATGACCCACGATCAAAAGTTGATGAGCATGCGCGGGAATAACCGGTTCTTCGCTCGCGCCACCGTCCATCACGAATTGATCCCGGGCCACCACTTGCAGGGTTTTATGCAAGACCGCTACATGACTTATAGGAGCATGTTCAATACCCCCTTCTGGACCGAAGGCTGGGCTCTGTATTGGGAGATGCTCCTTTGGAATAAGGGCTTTTCAAAGAGCCCTGAAGAGAGAGTCGGGGTCCTTTTTTGGCGGATGCATCGGTGCGTGCGGATCATGTTCTCGCTCAAATTCCATCTCGGCCAGTTGACTCCCGAGCAGTGCATCGACCTGCTGGTGGAAAAGGTTGGGCATGAACGAGCAAATGCGGAGGGCGAAGTTCGCCGCTCCTTCAACGGATCCTACGAGCCGCTGTATCAGGCGGCGTATATGCTTGGCGGTTTGCAACTCATGGCTTTGCACCGCGAATTGGTCGATTCGGGAAAGATGAGCGATCGCCAGTTTCACGACGCGATCTTGCACGAGAACAATATGCCGATCGAGATGGTGCGGGCGATTCTGATCAAGCAGCGGCTGACGCGGGATTTCAAATCGCTCTGCCGGTTTGCCGAGTAAAGCTTTGGCAAAAGCCAACTTGACCAAATCACAATTCTATCCATCGCGGCTTTTTTTGTGGGTTAATACGTTACAAGATAAGCTTTGATGACGCACTCTAATACATCAAAGTCTCGGCACCGATGTAAAATACTCTCATGACTCAGGTAGCTGCCGAGCCTGAGGGCGTTCGGGCAGAAGTAGAAGCATTACGTAGGAAGCTGCTCGATCTTTCGCTCAAGAATCGCATGCTCAATTACCGGCCGTCAAAGCGGCTTGGGATCACGATCGTGGGTGAAGATTCTTTCCAGGTACATCGCATTCTTGTGGAGGAAAGCAAGCGGATGTCCTTCAAGGGAAAAGCCGATCCTCCGGTCAAAAAACTAAAGACGGGAGAATTGCCCAGCTTCGATGATGAAGTTGCCATCGAAGAGCTTAAAGCTGCTGCAGAAGACGAGCTGAATGCATTTCTGGAAAACTCGGCAATGCCTATAGATCAGATGGACACGAAGCTGGATACCGACGAGTTCGAGTCCATACTGCAGGCCAAGCTTCGGCACATCCAGCGAGAAGCTCACCTCGCATACGAAGAGCTTGGCATTAACACTCTATTCCTAGCCATGGGAACCCTCGAATGGTGTGAAAACGAGCAGCGGTCATTTCGGGCGCCTTTGATCTACATCCCAGTCTCTCTCGAGAGGCTCGCAAACGGCTGCATGAGACTCGCCCATGATGGCAGTGATGTCGGAGAAAACCTTCCTTTGCGGGCCAAGA
>JBBREX010000010.1:0-37663 GCA_038225245.1 Fimbriimonadales bacterium
TGGCGAGCACCGGGATCGAGCCGGCGAGCGGAATCCGCAACAGAGCATTGCTTTGGGAAGCCGATGAATTGAATGTGTAATTCGTCTGAATGACCGTCACCTGGTTGCCGGTTAAGACAAATGCGGCGATGATAGTGCCTGGTTGGCCCGCATTGTCGGCCCACAGAGTGACCGTCCAGGAGGGCATAGATCCCCAAGGGGGACCGAATGAGTAATTCGTAGCACGCATGTGGACCTCGAGCCAATTGAGCACTCGATTGGTCGGGGGGATAAAGTCATCGACCGCATAACGGTTGCGTTGCTGCCCGGTATGACCTGACTGGGATCGCTGAACGGTGAGACCTGGCTAGGTAACGCGCCTATCTGATCCATGATGATCACGCCACAAGCCGAGTGCGGCCACGCGAGAATCCCTAATAGGACCAGGCAATGGTAAGGTTTCAACATATCACTCTCCTAAAACAATCTTGAAATGACAATAACGCCTCCAGTATGAACAAAACCAAAAATCGGCCAACGACGGACCAAAAAATTCCCCAGATGTCTGGCTCGCGCCAACTTCTCGTTAACGACATACGACGAATTCATCGACCGCCGAATGCATCGCCGATAACTTTAGCGGCCTAGCACTTGTATGGAGTGATAAATCGATGAAACTGAAGTTTTCCATTGCCCTTGGCGCTTTCGCCCTTGCCACACTGCCCGCGTTCTCGGACGACACAAATGTTTCCCCGCAGACTTATACGATCATGCGTGGAACACTCGTTTCTGGGACGCTTCAAGATGTCTTCCAAAGCGACGACCATTATCTGGTAGTCCAAGACGCTGCGTCTGCCTATCGGGGCGACTCCCCCATCACGGTCCTCTTCCAGACCGTTTGCACGTCCCAAACTCCGACTCATCTGCATTTTCTAGCAGAAAACCGCGTTTCCATCTCCGGCTTGACTCAAGGCATCGACTTTTTTGACTGGACCACGAGCTCGTACACCAACCTCGATTCGAGCGAGGCGCGCAGAAGCGACCACACCATTTCGCTCTCCATCGACGATCCGAGCCACTTCGTGCAGCGAGGAAGCAATGCAATGACGGCACGGTTTCGCATTTTTTCAACAGGTCCTGTTTACACTTATACTTGGTTAACCTATATCGATCAGATCCAATGGATCGTTTCCATCTAAGCGAGAAAGGAAGTTAGCTTGTGCATGTCGGGCCTCCCCAATCGGGGAGGCTCTCCTCTCGACGGCTAAGAAGAGTTCTTGCCGGAATGCCCACACGCCCCTCGCCAGACGAGCCAAAATGAGCTCATGAGCGAATTTATGACCGTAGCCCAAGTCATGGCGCGTAACGATCAGATGTCCCAAATATTGACTTATGAGAAGCGCTTCGAGGAAATCCTGCGAACTATCGAAGGCTTTGTCGGTCATAGTGCGTGGCGCGACTGCGAGTTCCCCGAGCGCTATGCGGTGATCAGCCATTTCAACAATGAAAAGGCATCCGAAGAAGCCTTCAACAAGCTTATGGGCGATGAGTCGATGCTTCAGATGGAGCGCATGCTTCACAGCGTGCCCGACGTACGCTACGTGCGGCTGCACTGGAAGCACGGGAAGTCGCCGGAAGACGTGGAAATAAGCGATCTCCTGTCGTTCAGTAACCAGCTCGCTTCCGCCGGAAGAAGTGAAGAACTCGAGCTCGATCTTGAGAACACATTCGAAACCCTGAAGGGCCTGGCTGGATATCTCGGTTCATTTTATGGCAGCAATCTGAACCTAGAAGAAGAAGTCATCGGAGTGGCCCTGTGGAAGACCCGGAGAGCTTTCGAAGCGAGTATTCCCGGCCACACCACGTATGAAGTGAGGCTATTCGAACGAATCGCCTAGGAAACTCCTGGGAGAGATTATGCGTCCATACGGTTGTGAGACCGAAAATTTGCGCAGCATTACTGATCGCCGCGATCGCCCTTCCGCTTCAGGCGGATATGTTCAAGCCCAGCGCCAAAGAGCAACTACGACTGGGCTTAAATGCCGCTTCTCAATTGCGAAAGCGGGAGCGAGTGCTCTCCGACTCCGATTGGCGCGTGAGGACGGTCCGCGATATTGGCAATCGTCTTGTCGCAACCATCCCAAATGACGAGCGGCGGAAAATGCCCTGGCAATTCAGTTTCGATGTGATCGACAGCAAGGATGTCAACGCATTCGCTCTTCCAGGAGGGCCTGTCTTCTTCTATACGGGATTGCTGAACAAGCTGAAAACCGAGGACGAAATTGCCGGAATCATCGGGCACGAACTCACCCACGTGCGGAAGGAGCACTGGGCTCGCGACTACGCGAAGAGCCAGCAAAACCAACTTGGACTCCTCGTTTTAGGCTCTATTTTCCGCGTTAATCGCACTGTCTTCGAAGGTGCAAATTTGATCGAAAACCTTGGCCTGGAGCTCCCGAGGTCGCGCAAAAATGAGTACGAAGCCGACTGGAACGGGTACGAAATGATGTCGAATGCGGGATATAACCCCCAAGGAATGGTCGACGTCTTCAAGCTCTTGCAGGCGCAAGGCGGGAAGATGCCGGAATTTTTCAGCGACCATCCCGACGACAAAAACCGCATCAAGCGTCTTGAGGACCGAATCCGCAGCGATCGTGGCCGGTTCCTCGCGCAGAGACCCTTAATCCACTAAGAAACAGCCTGAAAACGCGGAGTTTCAGTGCTCGAACGTCGGGAATGGCTTAGAACGCTCGCTTGCGCCGCCAATTGGCCCGCAATATCCCGAAAAATCCGGCCGTGGTGCCCTTCCGGATTCAAAATAGATGCCGGTATGCCTTGGTCGCCTGCTTGGCTGATCGCAGGGTCGAGAGGCACGGATCCCAAAAATGCGGTTCCTAAGCTAGCGGCGAAGTCGCGCCCCGTGGTTCCTGAAAAAATTCTAGATTCAGACCCACAAGACGGACATACAAATTCGGCCATATTCTCGACCACTCCCAGCAGCGGAGTATTGAGACGCCGAAATAGCGCCGCCGACTTTCCCGCGATGTTTGCCGCGATTTGATGTGGAGTAGTTACGATCACCACGCCGCTGAGCGGGGCAAGCTGCGCTAAAGACATCGGTGCATCGCCCGTTCCGGGAGGCAAATCGACAAGCAGATAGTCCAATTCCCCCCAGTCCACATCGGTAAGCAATTGCTTCACCGTTCCCGCGACCATCGGACCGCGCCACATCACCGCCTGCCCTTCCTCGAGCAAGAAGCCCATGGACATCATGCTGATTCCGAAGCGCTCGATAGGCATGATCTTGTGATCACGCGTAATCGGACGCTCGGCGTCGCAGCCCATCATAAGAGGAATGCTCGGGCCGTAAACATCGGCATCCAGAACGCCCACCGACGCTCCACTTTGGGAAAGTGCGATCGCCAAGTTGACCGTGATCGTACTCTTCCCTACCCCACCCTTCCCCGATGCGATAGCGATGCAATGCTTGACTCCAGGAAGAAGATCTTCAGGCGCGGTAGGTCTTGCCCGAACTTGCGCCGTCATCTCGACTTCGACCGTCTCCACGCCTGAGATGGAGGCAACTTCTGTCCGGCATTGTTCCTGAAGCAACTCCTTCACCGGACACGCCGGAGTTGTAAGCTCGACTTTAAAAGCGATATTACCGCCTTTGATTACTAAATCTTTGACGAATCCAAGGGAAACAATGTCGCGGTGGAGGTCCGGGTCGATAACCCGACGAAGAGCATCCAGGACTTGGTCCTGCGAAATGGGCATCGGTTGAATGGTACCAGGTAGGGCGACCTCGCCGAGGGCGCCAGATCCTAAAGCGCTTTCGCCGAAAGCGCCCTACCCTACCGCTTCTCGGCGGCGCGGCGGCGAATGAGGACTTCACGCGAGTGCAGAAACACCTCCTCGGTGAGAGGATTCCAAAGATGATAGATCCCGGGAAGCTGTTCGAAATCAACCCACTGCCTTCCCTTCGATTCGAATGCTGGCGGCATTTCCACCAATTCGTTCACCTGAGCGACGAAAACATCGGCCCACCGAACCTCGCTACGTTCAGATATCCGATAACATCCTATATATTGCACTTCGCAGAGCAAAGCGCCCGCCTCTTCCATCGCTTCGCGACATGCCGCCTCGCAGGAGGTTTCATTCGGCTCGACCCGGCCGCTTGGGATGCACCACCCACGGTCTTCGATGTCGCATAAAAGAATGCGGTCGTCCCGCCAGGGAAAGACGAGCGATGCAAAAGACCGTAAAGGCGCACGAAAGGGGGCCGGAAAGAACTCCAGCCGCTGACGGCCGTATTTTCCTGCCGAAAACCGTTTCAACGCACGATCACCACTTTGCCCAAGACACGTCCCGCTTCTACAGGCCCGAATTTACGGCTATCCTCAGAAACCTCACGATTGTCACCGATTACATACAGATATCCCTTCGGAACGACAAACTCGCCTGTCCGAATGTCCCAACTGGGTGGTGCGTTGGCGAAATCAACCTTTTCACCTCCAAGCCGGTGAACTCGCTTGATGATGTATTCCTTGGGTAAATCGCCCCGGATCACTACAATATCGTTTTGACGAATGTCCCCAACCAACCAATAGGCATTCGTCACGAGCAGTCGTCGGCCCGTGCGAAAAGTTGGCTCCATCGATTCGCCCCTGACCACGACCGTCTGAAAGCTTAAGTAAAAAAATGCGACAAAAGCCAGCACAAATACGAGGACTACCCCAAAACCCGTTACCGCTCGTTTCTTAACACGCCTGTTCTTCATAGACTCTTCAACGTTAATTAGCATAGTTCTGCGCGTCGGAGCGCTCGATGTAGCTATACTTCTCCTATCATTCTAGTCGCATGGGATCGCTAACGGATATCTTTTCGCGCTCTGCGGGATCTGCCATCCTCCTCCTTTTCTTGCTATTGGCAGTTTTGGCCGCTCTCGTTATCGGGCAGGCAATTGGTCTTTCGCGTCTTCGGCGACGCTGGCGCGGCCTTCTGGAGGGCGTTCGAGGCGATAATCTCGAGCGCTTGCTCCAAGATCAATTGCGCCACAGGGTCGTCCTCGAAAGTGAACTAGCAGAAATCAAGAAGGAAATAGATTCGCTGGAGCGGCGTATGGGTTCCGCAAAACGACATCTGGGCCTTGTGCGCTATGATGCATTCGAGGATGTGGGTGGCGCTCAAAGTTTCGCTTTGGCCTTATATGACGAAAAAGGGGACGGACTGGTTATGTCCAGCCTAATCGGCAGAGCCGACTGCCGGGTCTACTGCAAGCCGCTCACCGGAGGACGTTCCGAGCGCAATTTGAGCGATGAGGAGCGCAAGGCGATCGAGGAAGCCGCGAGCGGCCGCTCCAAGCCTATTATTTCTCTATGAGCGGCCATTCCGACGACGAGCTTCTCATCGAGCGAAGCCGGCAAGGGGATCGTGAAGCGTTCGACACCCTAATCGAAAATCACGAAAAGCGGGCGTATCAGTATGCATTGCGATTAACCTCCAATCCGGACGAAGCGTCCGATATCGTTTCGGATGCGTTTATACGGATCTACACGGCTCTAAAGAATTTCAAGGGGAACAGTGCTTTCAACACGTGGATGTATCGGATTCTTACAAATTGTTATCTCGATCACCGCAAACGTGAGCGAAACCGTCAACATTCGAGCCTCGATGCCACCACGGGGACCGATCCCGCAATCGCCCCCCGCGAGTTCGAGGATCGTAGCGAGGGACCTATTGAGCTCGCCGAGCGAGATGCCAGGGAGCAAATGATTCAAACCGCGATCGCGAGATTGCCGGAATATCAGCAAGCCATGCTCGTCATGTACCATGGCGAATCGCTTTCCTATGAGGAGATCGCTGAGGCTTTAGACCTACCGCTCGGCACCGTCAAATCTCGGCTAAATAGGGCCAGACTCTCCTTGCGAGAGCTTCTCATCGGCAACGAGGAACTATTCCGAATAGGCTGAAGTCAAATGGTTCAGTAAAGCGGGTAATTCAAAGAAAACATGAATCCAGGAAAAGCAAAGGAGTTCTTCTCCGAATATTATGAGGGATCGCTCGAACCGGGCTTGAGGCAGTCGTTCGAGAGCGAACTGGCGTCCGACGCTCAGCTACAAGCCGAATATCGGGCCTTTGTCCAGGTTTTTGAGAAGCTAGGCGGATTGAAAGCATTGGAGATCGAGCCTCCATTCGACCTTCACGAACGGATTTCGGCCAAGCTCGATCATCACCTGTTCGAGCACCGGGACGACGCTCAAGCCCCCATCGGAGCTTGGTGGCGATCGTTTGCATTCGGCACCCTCGCCGTCGCCGCCATCGTAGGAGCAGTCATTTCGCTTAAGCTCCGCAGCAACGATGGAACCATGACAGGCGCAATAATCAGCGCACCTTCAACGACTCCCCCCTCTATCGTGATGAAAAATGGCTCCCCCACACTGCAATATCGGTCGGTCGGTAGATCTGAGATCATCGTGCAGGAAGAGGGTAAAGCGAGCGCCCTTGAACACTTTAGATTGAACGATCAGCGGCTCATGAGTCCCTTGGTAAATAAAGGTGAATCGTCTGTCTTGTTAACCATTGAGCGAAAGGGTGACCGGAGCCTTCTCAGAGTAGCGCTGCCAGGCGCCGTTGCATCCGTGATCGATGAAGGCCAAGGATCGACTCGCGATCTCGCCCTGGCGCTGGCATCTTATTACCACGAGCCCGTATTGGTCGAGGTTAAGGACTTAGGATCGAAAGTTTCTTGGAGTTTTTCGAACCACGATAACCCAGTCGCCGCGACCCTTAGCAACAAGAGCTTAGCGATTGAGCAGCTGTCTTCGAATATGCTCAGGCTGATAAGCCAGTAGCGCTTGCCGGATTTTCCTGGACTGTGCCTCAAATTGACGTTCGCTAAGCCAAGCCAGATTTGCCGCATTTAATAGAATCGGCATATCGGTTCGACTCGCCAAAGCCACGCGCCGAGCTTCCCCGAATGGCTTTTCCGGACTGCGCTTATCTTTCATCAGATTGCCCACTCGGACAAACATCTGAACGTCCTCGATACTTGGCGGATTGAGTTGCATGACCTTACAGTGCTGCACATATTGTCGTCTGGACCGTTGCAGGATGTCATTGAGCAATCGATCTGCCGAGGAATTGCAGAGAGCCGATTCAATAATTTGGCGGGAGTCCGGCCTTAGTTTTGAAAAGGTGCCTTCGAGGGAACTCAGGGCATCGCTTTGCCGCCGTCCAATCGAAAGCACAGTCACGAAATCGGATGGTTTAAGCACTTCTCCAACCTCGATTAGGCTGGCGAGGTCACCGGCGGCCGCGTCGAACCGGCCCAATCGAGCCTCTTCCTCGGCAAGGAGGCGGAGTTGCCTCAAGAGGGTAATTTCTGCTTCAAGGACTTGCTCCTTCGGGCCTTCCTGAAAGCTATCTCCATAAAATGACGGAAACAGTGGATGCAGCTTTCCTTCCCTAGAGCCGTTAAGCCACTCACAAGCCACCGCGCGCACATGGTTGGCATCCGGGAGGCCAGTTCCCTGCCGTAAAGCTAACGCGTGCCGGACAGGCTCACGATAAGCGCATAATCTCGCTTCCTCTCCTGGCGAATATTGCGGTATGCGCCAGTCATCCACAAATAAACGCGTTGAAACACCAAGCCAACCGGCCATGAGGAAAGGAGCAATCGAAACCGCCTGTAGGGTGAGCCTCCGTGCTGACATCGTCCATGGTAATGATCGGAGGAAGCCCCTGTCTGGTTTACCGATGAGGCGAAGGTCTGGCAATAATGATAGAGTGAGATCTCGGAGGCGGCAGGGATGCCGGACCCATTGGAGGCGTCATACTGAAGCTAGTGGCGGCAATCCACGCATTCGACTCGGATCGGCTCAAGGAGGAGTGCGGAGTGTTCGGCATCTGCTCGCCCGGCGAGGACGCGGCACGGCTTACTTTTTACGGCCTTTTTGCCCTGCAACATCGTGGCCAAGAATCGGCCGGAATCGCGGTCAGCGATGGCGGCACGGTGCGAATGCACAAGGATATGGGCCTGGTTAATCAGGTCTTTAATGAGGAAATCATCGCCACTCTGCCCGGCGAGCTTGCCGTGGGACATACGAGATATAGCACGACCGGCGCGAGCGTCCTTCGCAACGCCCAGCCCGTGTTTTGTCAAAGCTTGGTCGGCGAGATCGCGGTCGCTCACAACGGCAACCTCATCAACGCCCGTGAGCTGAGACACGAAATGGAAGGCGAAGGGGAGCATTTCGATGGGAGCAGCGACAGCGAAGTGATCGCCCGGTTGCTTGTGCGCTATATGAGCGCCGGGCCCGAAAACGCCGTGGCCATGACGATGCGTCGCCTCGTCGGCGCCTACAGCGTGGCTGTGCTCACTCCCAAGATGGTCATCGGCTTCCGTGATCCGAACGGCGTCCGCCCCCTCGTTGCGGGCCGAATCGGGACGGGAACCATGCTGGCGAGCGAGTCGTGCGCCTTTAGCCCAATCGGCGGTACGGTCGAGCGGGAGCTGGAGCCGGGCGAGATGGCGATCCTCGATCGCGACGGTATGAGGTTTGCCCAAGCCGTTCCTCCTCAGCGCGCCTCCATGTGCCTTTTCGAATTCATTTATTTCGCTCGCCCCGACAGCAAGATGTACGGCACGCTTTTATATGCGGCGCGGGAGCGCATGGGCAGGCAGCTCGCCCGCGAGCATCCCGCCGAGGCGGACGTGGTGGTGCCCGTGCCGGACAGCGGCATTCCTGCCGCCCTCGGCTTCAGCGAGGTCAGCGGAATCCCTTTCCAAGAAGGCATGACGAAGAGTCGTTATATCCATCGAACCTTCATCCAGCCCGATCAGCGCATGCGCGAGATGGGCGTCCGCATGAAACTCACTCCGCTAGAGGAACACATCCGCGGCAAGCGCCTTGTCCTCGTAGACGATTCGATCGTCCGCGCCACCACCACGAAGCAGATCGTGCGGCTGCTATTCGAGGCGGGCGCGGTGGAAGTACACGTGCGGATTACGGCGCCGCCGATCAAGTTTCCCTGCTTCTACGGGATCGATATGTGCAGCAAGGGGGAGCTTGCGGCCGCGCGCATGAGCGTCGAACAGATTCGCGAACATGTGGGGGCCACTTCGCTCGGATATCTGTCGATAAAAGGGGCCGCCGATGCGGTTGGCTCACCGAACGGCAATTTCTGCCTCGCCTGCTTCAACGGGGACTATCCGATCCCGGTTCCGGACGACTTATCGAAACAAGCCTTCGAGCAACCTCCCGACGTCGGCCAGTTGGCCACTGTGACGACCGGCCAGTTGCGGCTGATCGACGATTAGGAAACGGAGTTGCTTTGCGTCTGAGCCGATGGTCCTAGGGCGCTTCCCGGGCGTCATACAATAGAGGTGCTAAGGAGCGATATAACTAAATATGCATAGCCATCGGTTGACGGATTGGGAGTCTCATCTCGTGATTCGCGCCCAGGCTGGGGAGGCGGTTGCTTTCGAGCTGCTCGCCGATACCCACCGGGACAGCATGCGCAGCTTGGCCCTCAGAATGCTCAGACATTCCGACGACGCCAAGGACGCCGTGCAAGACTCTTTCCTCAAGGCTTTTCGAGCCATCCACTCGTTTCAACCCGGACGCCCGGTTTTGCCGTGGCTGCTTCGGATCACCTCCAACTGCTGCGTCGACGTGATGCGCCATCGGCGTGTCCAAACAGAGCCTATCGATAAGTATGAATTTGCCCTTCCCGAAGGCGGGCCCCTCATTTCCGAAGGGATCGAAAGCAAGATTCAAGGTGAGTGGGTTCATGATGCGGTCGATCGCTTGCCCGAACACTATCGCAACATCATCCGAATGCGACACTTCGGCCAGATGGAAGTAGGCGAAATAGCCAATGCTCTCAATAAACCGGAAGGAACGATCAAAAGTTGGCTTTTCAGAGCCCGGGCGCTTCTGAAAAAGGATCTTCGCTTGCTCGAGGCCTAAGCCTTCGCAGACCGAGCATGATGCAAGCCGTGTCATCCTGAGCGTAGCGAAGGATCTCGGCCAGAAGCGCGCGAGGGGAACTCGAGATTTTTAGCTCAGAGTGACGGTGGCCGCTCAAACGACGCCTCAGGCTCAGAATGGGGGCCGGCGGTGTCATCCTGAGCGTAGCGAAGGATCTCTGCCAGAAGCGCGCGAGGGGGACGGAGATTCTTCCGCAAGCTCAGAATGACGGTGGTCGTACAGAAAGACGAGCCCAGCAAGCCTCGCACCCTCAGCTAGAGGCGGGTCCGCGAGTCTTCGACAAATGCGCGTACCCCAATAGCGCAATAACCCCAGCCGACAGAGCGAGGTTCATCGCCGCCATCATGGGCGACTTTCCCTGGCCGATGACCTCCGAGAAGCGATAGGCCCAAAAAATCAATAAGCCGAGGGCAAGGACTCCGGCCGACCGATAAGCCAGGCCAGGTCTCGTCGAAGTCGCCACCGCGCACCCAATCAAGAGCAAACCGGCGATACCACCCACCACGAGTGACCAAATACTGTTGGCCTTCAAAAAGCCGATCAGACCTCCGATCACGTTAATCGCGCCATACGCTCCTACAAGGCCAGGCAGCCATTTCATGTTTGTGAGCTTACCAGCGCACGAACCGCAAATTCTCCGACATCTCTCGCAGTCGATGAAAGACCCCGATGCCCTCGCGCGATCCATCCAGATTAGTGTTGCCTTCGATAGTTCCAAGGTGCGTGCCATGAACAGCGACCACGAATCCCGTATGATGGGCGAGTCCGGTGTCGCTTATCAGCAGGAAAAGATTGCCGGGGCGCGGCTGCTCGACCAGCCTGGCGGCTCGCTTAGCCCAAGATAGGATTCGCTCGCAAGCGCCGCTTCTTGGCAGAGGATTTCTTAATAGTAATCGCTTGGCTGCTTGCTGCGCGCACCAATACACGAATGCGGCGCACCATGGATTGCCTTTCGACAATCCCACCGAGGCTAAATACTCGCCGACCCTCTCTCCCGAATTATGGCCCTCTTCCCAGACGCCGACCTGGCTCGCAGCGATGGCGAGCGCTTCCTTTTCCAATGGTTCCATTTTCCCCCTCCAAATCTAAAGAGAGGCAAGCAAGGCAAACGTCAACCAGGTTCTGGAAATGTTGTGGTTGATTTATCTTGCGTGGAGTCCGGAGCCCTTCTCCTAGCCGGATGTTGTGCCGAGAGGGAGAAGCCCGTTAAAAGTTATCGGCGCTTCGCGCTGCTCATGGCATCGCGCTGCAGGAGCTATGGAGCGCGCCTAAGACAGTCTCCGCTTCCGCCGCGCCTTGACGACGAGGAAGCGGTAAATTTTCATCGAAAAACGAGGGCATATCCCAAGCTTTAGCCAGATCGTCTGGCATGGCAGGAATGGGCTTATCCAGCAAAGTGAGCACGGCCGCCGTCCACATCCGCGGAACTGCGCTGAGATTATATCCCCCTCCGCCGAGAGCAACCAAAGGTGTCCTAAGCTTCTTAACTAAGTGGACCGCTTCGAGCCACTCCCTTGCCGTAACCAGAAGCTGAGCAAGTGGATCTGAAAAGTGCGCGTCGGTACCCATTTGGAACACGATCGCCTCCGGTTGAAACTGCGTAATCGCGGTAAGTATCCCGCGTTTGAACGCGCTCAGCCAGACGTCGCCGGTGGTATTGGGAGCAAGCGGTACGTTGATGCTCGAATGTCCAGCGCCTGTCTCTTCGACGCCTCCCGTTCCGGGATAGAGTGTGCGCCCCGATTGGTGAATGCTGCAGGTCAGGACGGTGGGATCGTCGTAAAAAAGCCACTGGACGCCATCTCCATGATGCACATCGATATCGATATAGGCAACCTTCCCGAATCGCTCCTTCAGGATGCTGATCGCGATGGCGGGGTCGTTGTAGATACAAAATCCGCTCGCTTGGCTTCGCCGCGCATGATGCAGTCCGCCCGAAAGGCTGATCGCTAGTGGAGCGCCTCCTGCCACGTCGCGAGCCGCCGCCGCCGAGCCTGAACAATAAGCTAGCGCCGCCTCATGCATTCCCAGGAATGGGGGATTATCTCCGGACGCGAATCCCGCCGAAAATACCTCCTCCGCATCGACCGAGCCACCAGCACTGAGACCCTTTACCGTGTCGAGGTAGCGCTCTCCGTGCACCCTCAGCACGTCGATCTCGTCACCGACACCAGGGTCTAATATCTCCAGCGGCGAGCACCTTTGCAGAAGCTCGATCGTTCTCCGCAGCCGCTCTGGCCTGAGGGGATGGGCAGGACCAAAATCGTACGCGAGCATTCGCGGATGATAGTAAAAAGACATCTCTGGTAAGAAAAACTCCCTTCTCCACGCGCTGCGAAGAAGGGAGGGAGGAGCAGATGGCCTTACCTATTGATGAATAGGTAGGCGTTTACCGATGTCGTGCGTCCAGGTATCGATGCGATAATCTGAACCGCAATATTTCGAGAGACCTGGCTGGTCACGATATCCCAGCTTACCGAGGTAGCGCCTTGCGGAATGAATACCGTCGGCGGTTGCTGCACCAGATTGGCTTGCGATGCCGACAGGGTAATGACCATTCCACCAGGAGGAGCCGGCTGGTCGATCGTCAAGGTTGCGTGGGACGTTTGCCCGCCCTGCACGGTCTGAGGATCGAGCACCAAGCTGATGAGCTGGGGCGCGAGTACGGTGAGAGTCGCTTGGGCGACGACCGTCGATCCGCGTTTGGCCGTGATGACGACGTCGCGGTCGCTTGACACAGACTGGGTGTTGAGCGTAAAGTTCGCCGAAGTCGCTCCCGCCGGAATCACCACTGTACTTGGGGTGATGGTAACGGAAGCGTCGCTCGAGGTCAGATCGATGCTCAACCCACCGGGAGGGGCTGGGGCGTTAGCGGTGATGGTGCCGATCGAAGTCGCACCGCCAGTGAGTCGGTTCGGGTTGAGCGTTATCGAGAACTGATAATTGATCGCTCGCACGTTCACCGTTTTCGTGCGCATGGTGAAGCCGTTGACGGCCGCAGTCAAGTGAGCAACGACATCCGAGGCCACGACGTTTGTCGTAAATCGGAACTGCTCGCTTTGGGTAGCCCCTGGCGGCACCAAAACGGATGTCTTATTAAGAGTCCCCGCCGCAGGGTTATCATTTGAAATTGGTACCCGGAAGCCGGTGGGGGCGGCAGGCGTATAAAGTTGCACGTAGCCGGTAATTACCGTGCCTCCAGGTACATCGTAGGCACTCAGAACCAAGTCCTGAATGTCCGTAAAGTCGATGAACAAGGTGCCATTTACCGTCGTTCCATTGCGAGTTGCGCTTAGAGTTACCGCCGTATTGTTGGCCACGGCGGGCGGTATAACCACGAAGTTCACCGAGCGCTGCCCTTGAGGCACAGTCACGTTGAACGGCAACGCGGATCCGTCGGATTTCCGCAGGCCTTGCGCTCCGCTCACGTAGTTGATCGTGATCGAGGTCGCCGGCCCCGCTTCCCCATTCAGGGTAAGAGTGACCGTAACGGGCATCGAGCCATTGGCATGGGTCGGATTAAAGACGAGACTCTGAGGGCTCGCCGGCGTGATGGTCACGTTGGCGAATTTGGAACCCAAGAGTACGGTCGCGCCAATTTGAACATTGACGGCAGCGTCCACGCCTTTCGTGGATAACTGGACGATTTGCGACTGAACTCCCGCCGGTATCACAACTGTCGGTGGATTCGGCAAAGCCACCGCTTGGGTGTTATTCGAAGATAAGGTTACAGTAACTCCGTTTGCAGGAGCGGGCTGGAAGAGCTGAATCCTTAACTGCACACTGTTACCGCCGACAACGGTCGGGGGATTGATGGACAGATTATCGAGCCAGGGAGCCACCACGAGATTAGCGATTTTGAAATCGCCCTCTAGTCCAGCTTTGACCTGCACGGAAGTAATGCTGCTGACGGGTCTCGAGAAAATGGTCGCCGATCCCGAAGATTGCCCGGCCGGAATGTTGATAATTGTTTCCGTGATAGAGGAGTTGGCGTCGAACGAGGCCGCATTCGGATTGTCGAGGCTGAGGGTTACGCTCACTCCGCCAGGAGGAGCCACGTTACGCAAGTTAACGGTGGCGACCGTCGAAGCGCCCAAACCACCTGCGATTGCGGGAGGGCTCAGGGTAACGCTTTGAATGATGGGCAATCCCACGCGAAGCTTAAGCATCCAGCCATCACCGTTTGGATCCACACTGGATTTAAAGGCGTCACTGGTGAGGTAACCGGCTGTGAGACCATCGGCCCCCATTTGAGGCACACTGTCCACGGTCAAGCCGCCTATAAATGCGTTTCCGTTTGGCTCAACTTTGACGCAAGTTGCGGTGTCGTCGGCAAAGAGACCAATGTAGCTTCCGTAAAGAAGTGTAGTCGCGTCCTCGCTTAGCACTAAAACGAATCCGTCATTCGTGGATGGAGCCTGCCCCATTGGGGGTGGCATAACTCGATCGCCACCTTCATACAAAGGATCAATCGCGTCGCCAGTGGTCGGGATAGAGCCGGGGGTGGTTGGAGTACCCGGGAAATTAGGTGTCCAGCTGGCGGTGCCAACCATGGTTGCCACGCCCCTGTTATCTACTCCGAGGCTGTTGACCCAGACATTGCCTGTCGTACGCATGCTCGTGCTGTAGAGAATTTGGGTGCCATCAGAGCTAATTTTTGTGAGAAATACTATGCCAGAAGCAGTGAATATCTGTCCAAAGGTTCCTCGTGTACGAGCAAAATTGAATGATCGCGAGATTCCTGTTAGATAAATACTTCCCGCGTTATCCACGGCAATACAACTCCCAAGGCTCGGCCCTAGAAGTGAACCCGCTTCATCGTTTCCGCTGCCGCCCAAGACCGATGAAAAGATTAAGTTGCCATTGGGATCGTATTTGCGGATAAATGCATCGTTGTTTCGAAGCAGACGGCCATATGGATAAACGCCGTTGGTGGTCACAAATCGCGGGGAAACGGCAATCGAGGTGTTTTGGTTACCTACGAATTCAACCGTACCGCAGATGTGAGCGTTCTCGAGGTTGTCGAGCGCAATTCCTTGCGACGTGTCTTTTCCACTTCCTCCCACATAGTGAGCCCAGGAAATAGAGGTGCCTGTGGAATCGAAGGCGGTAATAAAAGCGTCCGCGGTTCCTCCGCCATACTCACTCGAAGGAGGTCCGGGAAGGGTGTTGTTCGGACTCGTGCCACCTAAGAAGATTCGTCCACTCAGCTTGCCTACGTCCATCCCTGTCAATATTTCGACCCCTGTACCACCGTAATAGGTCGCGTAACTCGGGGTTAAAAAAGTCAATGGGTCGATGGCAAAGCTCATCAAAAAGATGTCGCTAGAACCGCTTCTGGTTTGCTGGAAAGAACCTCCGCCCACTAGGGGAAAGTTCGCCGAGGTGGTCGTTCCAGCCATCCACAGCTTCTGTCCATCGGGACTCAGACCAAGAAATTGGCCGGTCTCCGTTCCGCTGCCTCCGATATAGCTCACGTAGTCGACGCTCCAGGCATCTCCTTGCATTTTCGCGATATAAGCGTCCGACGAACCGCTGATCGTAACGCTATACGCTCCAGGGGTCACGGGAAACTGGGGCGATTGGGTCATACCCGTAAGATAAACCGAACTGTCGGAAGCCGTGGTTACGCCTTTAACTTCGTCGTATCCGCCGTCTCCTCCAAAGTACGTGCCATACACTAACGGATCGATAATCAGCGGCAGAGACTTATCGTAGTCTCCGATCTGGAACCCGATTCGATTGCCGCCCAAACTCGTAAAGCGAGCGCGTACAGCTTGTTTCGTCTCTCCGATTTTCTGGTAAGCATAGAGCCCACCCTGTCGCAAAGGTCCGACGCTCGTTTGGATGACCAGCTCGCCGTGAGAATTTATCTCCACTCGATTAGCGCCCACCGCTTCCAACTGGATTCGGCTCGGATCGGCGCCCGCGGACACGATGAGATCGTAGCGTGGTCTGCCCTGATCGAAGTAGCTGCGGAAATCCACACCCGTATAGATGGATCGGAGCACGGCCTCATTGAAGCTGAGCGCTCCCTTTGCCCAGCGAGATTGATCGCCTACGTAATAATCTGTACGTAGGTGCTGCTGCCCAATACCTTCACCGGATGAGGCAGTCGCGCCCACGAAATTCACGTATACGGCATGGCCCTTCCGGCCACGCTCGCCATCGATACTGGCGTTGTCATGCGCATCTAGCACAAAACCGTTACGAGTAACCCAATAATCCAGTCCGGGCGTGCGCGCCAAGAACTGAGCTTTGGAATCCCATTGGCCCTTGTTTTCGATAAAACGAAGGGGCGAGGATTTGGAAAAAGCCTTGGCAGCGGCTTGCTGCCGAGCGACGGTGGCCGATTGAGCGGAAGCACCCGAAGAAACGAGGCTCGCACAGGCCAGCAAAATGGCGGGGATTAAAATTTTAGATCGTCCTAGCATTACCCTACTCCAGTGAGTGCGTCACAGTATAGCAAAATGATGAGGGCCCGTCAATGATTCGGGTGCGCTCAATGCGGAAATTATCTTTTTTCGCGCAGATAGCCATAAAGTATGAAGAGTTCCAAACACGAACACGCAACTCCCCGTTTTTTTAACGCCTGGAGAACCTCGGACGGTTCGCTTTTATCGAAAAATCATCGGTAATTTTAGGATTCGAGCTTTAACAGATCTCTTAACCAACCCTTAAAAAGGGCATCACCTGCACTTCGGCCTGGACCATTCCCTTGGAAGATTGGACCGTTACAACCTCCCCTCGCTCGGCAAATTCATTGCTCACGAATCCGGATGCGATAAATCCAAAGTCCGGGCTCGATGCGGAAGATGTGATTTTTCCAATATTCTCCGCCGAGGCATGCCCGACCACCGCTCCCGGCTCGACTGCCTCATCACAATAGATACCCACCCAAGTCTTGTTCGTATGGCCACGGCTAAAAATTCGCATGAGGATTTCCTGGCCCGTATAGCAGCCTTTCGTGTAGCTGATATGGGACGAAACGAACGCCGCCCCAAGCTCGGGAGGAAGCGTTTTGGCGTCGGTATCCACTCCCATTTTGGGGATTCCCGCCTCCAGCCTCGCGATATCGAAAGCCTCCTCATCGATGCGGGCAAACTCTGTGTGCAACTTGGCTATGAGGTTATTCGAGGCCTCGGGAATCAACAAATCCCAACCCCCGAAGCCGGTTCGGTTGGAGCGCATGCAAACGATCTTGTGGCCGTCTACTTCGATTTCCGCCGCATCCAGCTGAGGAAGATCGATCAGGGCGGCAAGCTTCCGCGTAGCCTCTGGACCTTGAACGCTTAAGAGCACGCCGGGAGCGCGAGCGGACTGAACGTCCTCCATGATCACCATTTTTTCGCATCGTTCGAACCAAGCATCCGAAGCATGTCGATCGAAGGTGACGATAAAGCGATCGTTCAACCACCAAAGCTGGCAAATCGCTTGAAGCTGGCCGGTGGGGGAACATAGGCAAAACTGGGTGGAAGCGCCTGGTTGCAACGAGCGCAAATCATTGGTGGCCTGACCCTGTAGCCATCCCTTTCTGTCTTCGCCGGTCAATTCGGCCGCCTGCAGCCAATTGAGTTCGATTCGTCCGCTCGCTTCGCGCAAAAGCTTGTAACCCCCGTCGACCGCCGAGGCTTCGGAAATGGTTTGGCTCATTGAAACTCCAACAACGCCGCAAATGGCGCAGAATATCGTGTGGCGTCGTTGCCCTTATATAGATACGAATTTGAGCCTTTCGTCGTGCCCGCGTCATGAACCCTCTTGCCATCTTGGCCGCTCTTGGACTAATCCTCGGCATCGGCTCTCGGGCGACAAGGGACTTCGAAAGACTGGCCGCCGAAGACATTCGCTCCAAGCTTTCCGGTGAGCGGCGCACAGTTCGAGTCTCGACGCGGTTGAGGTCGCTACCCGCCCACTTCGCGAGAGTAACGATCGAGGCCGCTCACTTCTCCGCCAAGCGACTACCTCTCTTTACCGAGCCATGGCGGCATAAGAGCGGCTCGATCCGTGAGCTACAGATTCAACTCAAGGATTTTTCTCTGGCCGGACTCCATATCGACAGCCTGGAGGCTTCAATACCGGATTGCAACTTTGACTTCCAGCTTGCTCTCGGTCACAAAGTCATGCGGCTAAGCAAAAGTGGGATCGGAAAAGGCAAAGTGGAAATAGCTCAGCGAGACCTTGAAACTTATATTCTTCATAAATATCATGAGATCAAGCGAGTGTCAGTTACGGTAGATAAAGATATCGTTTGGGTGGAGGGATATGGCGAATTCCTCATAGCAAAGACGAATTTTGTGGTAATTGCCTCGCTGGACCCTTCGGACGGTGAAAAGCTTATGCTTTCGAGGGCCAAGATCTATTTCGATTGGAGGCGCGCCGATCCCGCCGGGGCTCAAGCGCTCCTCGATACCTTGAACCCGATCGTCGACCTGAGAAAGGACCTGGGGCTCTACGATGCGGTTTCGATCAAGCGAATCGAGTTGCGCAACGGCGTTTTAAAGGCGTTCGGCTCGACAAAGATACCGATTGCTCCGGAAAATGAAAACCGCGGGCCGACAATAGAACTGATATGGTCTTTGCCATCCTTGCATGCTTGGCGCTAGAGCCCTTGGCCTTCCCCACCGTCCCCATCGCTTCCGAAGTCGAAGGTGGGAGACAGTCCGCGGCAAAGGGCCGGCCACTTGATGCCATCTTCCAAAAGGATCGAAAAGCAATCGGCAAGTGGTCGAACGGCGGGGTTGCGACGGCGGTCGAGCATGTCATTCTGCTGTCTCCATCTTTGGTTTCTCGGTGGTTGGGCTACTTAGAGCGCAAGCAATGGTGGGATGCCACGGAAAAGCAGGTTCGCTGGAATCTTCTGAAATACGACTTGGACGGACGCCTTACCTTCCTCGTGCGTCTTTCCGCATATCCAAAGCGAGCGGTTGCCGACCTTAGCGAAGAGATTTCGGCGAAGGTGGAAAATGTGTCCCAGGTTAGCCTGGTGGTGACGGCGGGGGGACAGAAGATCGACCGCACGGTTGCTCGCCTTGCCCTATGGCAGTCGCGTGAGCGATCGGATTTCGAGCGATATCATTGGTGGCTTGACGCAGAAATGCTCCGACCACTCGTTCCCGACACTTCCGGACCGCAGTCAGAACCTCCACTACCTCTGGGAGACTTTTTTGCCGCGTGGTACTTGGTGCAAGCTCCGCTCCTGCCCGAATGTCACAAGGGCTTCGAGCTTCGCGTTTTAAGTGATCACAAAGAGCGCGTGGCTGCCTTCAAGTAGGGTCGAGTACAATCTAAGCGTGAAAGGATTGAGCATGTTTATGCTGGGAGTCTTGGTGGGAGTTGCCGCCACGCTTTCTTGGCACAGAGCGATCGAATCGAGTCCCGATGAAAAAGCGGACGAACTAACCGACACGATTTCTCGCAAACTCGACGAGCTCGAGCGCGCTGCTTCATAATGCAGGCATGAGTTTCATTTTCTCCTTCTTGGCGGCAATCTCTATTTCCCATCAAGGACCCCCGCCTAGGGTCGAGATGAAAATCGAGAAGCGGGGCTCGATCGTGATCGAGCTTTTTGAAAAGGACGCCCCTAAGACGGTCGCCCATTTTCTCGACCTCGTAGACCGGAAGTTTTACGACGGCATTCTCTTTCACCGCGTCGTCCCAAAATTCGTGGCCCAAGCCGGCGACCCGGAATCAAGGAAAGTCTCGGCAGCAGAAGTTGCAAAAAAGAGCGATGGCCACGGTGGAACGACGGGACTTGGAGACGGCGGATCGGGCAAGACCATTCCATTCGAGGAGAACACTCTCAAGCACGAAAAGGGAACGATGGGGATGGCCCTCGATGGGAAGCGCACGGCTACCGGGGACAGCCAATTCTTCATTAACCTGGTCGATAACCATCGCTTAAACGGCGATTATTGCGTGTTCGGGAAGGTTCTCAAGGGCATGGACATCGTGCTCAAGATCGAGCTGGGAGACAAGATTGTCAGCGTCCGCAGAATCAAAACTCGACGGGTCGATCCCTAGTTCACGACTAACCGCCCCGCGTCTGCTCCTGCTTGTGCTGAGCATCGGCCTCAGTGGATTGCTCCTCGAGCTGTCGATGCCCCCATGCTCGATCAGCTATTTTGGATGGATTTGCGTGGCCCCGGTTTTAGCCGCCTCGCAAGGATTGGGATTCGCCCTTCCTTTCGCCGCCGGGATCGCTTCCTCGCTTTGCGCTGCGACATTGGCTGCGCGTGGACTCGGATGCCCCTCGCATCTTGGAGAGAGCGGCCCTGGATGGATTTACCTAGGCTACGCTCTGTTCGGGCTTGTCATCGCGCTTGTTTGCGGAGTGTGCGGAAGCGTTTCGACGACTCCCTCCCGCTCGTTTCAATTAGCCTCCTTTGCTGTGTTCCTAGAAGCGTGCTTACTCGTCGTTTTGCCGGCCCATCTTGTCCTCAGCCAATACCGCGAGCCGGGCGTTCTGGCCGTCACCAGCCTTCTTGGAGTATGGGCCGCGTCTTTTGCCATTTGGTGGGTGAATCTTGCTATCGAAAACTGGGTCGCCTCGAGACGGCTCATCCCGGTTCTCGCGACCCTCGGTAGCTTGGCAATTCTTCTTGGCCTTGGCCATATTTCTCGCCAGACGCCGGTAGATAAGCTTCGCGTCGCCGTGTTGCAGACCGGCTCAGGCGATTTGGAGATTCTTCAGTCGCTAACACACAAAGCAGGCAAACTCGGAGCGGCGCTCGTGGTCTGGCCAGAGCTGAGCGCGATCGGCATCGCTCCAGGTGGAAATACGGACAGGCTTCGACAAACCGCGAAGATCCCTGCCACCCCGCCGTTCGTGACCACGTTCGTGGACGATGCCAGCCCGCTGCCTCATAACGTAGCCGCCCTTTTCTCGAAAAACGGAGAATCCGCCCGGTACAGCAAGCGTAAACCCTTTGCAGGGGAGAACTCGATGCACGCCGCCGGAACCCAGCCAATCGCCGTCCCCTTCCTGGAAGGTTTGCTGGGACTCAACATCTGCTTCGACTCCTGCTATCCATCGATCATGCGCGACACGCGAGCGCTCGATCCATTGCTCATCGCTCTTCCTAGCCTTGATCCCGATACCCCGCACGGAGTCATTCAAGCTATTCACGCCGCTTACACAACTTTTCGAGCCGCTGAGCTAGGAATCCCGATCTTGCGTTCGGAAACCACCGCTTACAGCATGATCGTGGATGGAAACGGCTCCATCCTCGCCTCGGAATCTCCGGGAAACGATCGCGTTCTCATCGGCGACATTCACTTGCGGTGGTCTAAACCGCCGGCGACCATTGTAGGAGACTGGTTCCTGTTCGTTTGCTTCATCGGGCTGACGCTTCCCCTCATTTTGAGCTGGCGGGCTAAGTTTCAGAGATAGCGGCCTGCACTGTAGGAGCCCCTTCTCCTTTCGCGATGGTTTGTGCGCGGAGGGAGAAGGGGTTGGGGATGAGGGTCAAATGCTCCCCCTAGAAAACGGGATGGGGAATTTGCTGGGAGAATGGAATCAACCCTCACTTTGAAAGTGAGGGCTAGATTTCTCGAGCGCCGTCCGCAATCATCCCCATGATGAACCCGCCGACCGCCCCGAACATCATGCAAAGCACCAAAAACGCGGTGGGATCGATCTGCGAATAGCGCAAAAACGACGAATTCTGCATGACCACCGGCACCCCCATGCCGAGTGCCATGCCGATAATGGCGCCCAATATTGCGTTTGCGTTGCGGACCACTTCCTTACTTTAACGTCGAATCCCCATCGAGTGGTGCCATTCTCGGACGCCAAAACCGATGCTTCAGCAAGCTCCAAAAGGCGGCGGGCGCGTCCGTCCAGCGAATTTTTTTGCCTGCCTCTTTGGTTCTGGGAACATAGCTGATGGGGATCTCGAGGACGCGCTCCCCAAGCAGAAAGGATTTCGCCGTGGCCTCCGGGCAGAATTCGAATCGGTGGCAGGTGAGTTGCATTCTTCGCAGCAGGGTAGTTCGGAACGCCTTGTAGCAGGTGGCCTCGTCGGTAAGCCTCTTGCCATACAGCAAACGCACTACCCATACGAGCAGCACGTTGACAATCTTGTTGGGCCATGCCATATCAGCCGGCAATCCATGCGCAAAGCGTGTGCCATAGGCCACGTTCGTCTTGCCATCGAGGATAGGTTTTACGAGCAAAAGCAGCTCTTCCGGCACATATTCCAGGTCGGCGTCCTGGATCACCGTTACCGTGCCATGGGCGATCTCGAGGCCCTTTCGGATGGCCATGCCCTTGCCGCCCGGAGCATCATTTCGGATCGCTTCGATTTGGGGCCCGAACGAGTTAATGAGCTCGGGGGTTCGGTCGGTGCTTCCGTCGTCGATCACGATGATTTGCTTGGAGATGTCGAGCGCGAGCAGCCGTTCGATCACCTCGCAGATGGTGGCCTCTTCATTGAGGGCGGGCACCAGGATCGTAACTTGAACTTGGTCGCCCGGCATGGTCGCGGGCATTTTACTCTCCATAGGGGCGGTGAGCAGAGTGCCAGAATCTTCTCATGCGCTTTCATACGCTGATTCGGGGGGCCACCGCGGTAACCGGCGATCACGCCGAAATAGCCGATGTCGGAATCGCGCAAGGCAAGATCGCAGCTATCGGCGACCTTGCTGGAGCACCCACTGAAAACGTGATAGAAGCTCGAGGACTTCACCTGTTCGCAGGCGCTATCGACAGCCAAGTGCATTTTCGCGAACCGGGCAACGAGCACAAAGAGGATATCGAATCCGGCACCCGAGCCGCCGTCATGGGAGGCGTAACCACCGTGTTCGAAATGCCGAACACCCAGCCCACCACCACCACTCGCGAAGCTCTAGAAGATAAAATTCGGAGGGCGCAGGGCCGCTCATGGTGCAATATCGCATTCTTCATGGGAGCTTCTCGCGACAACATCGCCGAACTTGGCGAGTTGGAGAATTTGCCGGGAACGCCCGGCATCAAGATCTTTATGGGAAGCTCGACCGGCACGTTATTGGTCGATGACGACGAAGACTTGCGACGAGTGTTGCGATCGGGGAAGAAGCGATGCCCGGTTCATGCGGAAGACGAGCAGCGGCTGCGCTCTCGCAAAGAACTTTGGGAACGCGGTGAATTGGACCTACCCAAATATATTGAGGGCGTCGGGCTCCATCCCTACTTGCGCGATGCCGAGGTCGCCCTGCTCGCTACCCAGCGTATCTTAGCTCTAAGCGGAGACACCGGCCGTCCGGTTCACATTCTCCATGTGAGTTCCTTCGATGAACTTCCCCTGATCGAGCAAGCGAAGAAAGAAGGACTCGGCACGAGCGCCGAAATCACCCCCCAGCATTTATGGTTTGCCGCTCCCGACTGTTACGCAAGGCATGGCACTCTCGCCCAAATGAATCCCCCCATCCGAACCGCCGAGCATCGAGAAGCCCTACGGAAGGCGGTAAGAGCCGGTTTGTTCGATGTGTTCGGGAGCGATCATGCGCCGCATACCCGGGAGGAAAAGAGCAAGCCGTATCCCGAATCGCCGAGCGGGGTGCCGGGAGTGCAGACCCTCTTGCCGGTTCTCCTCACCTTAAACGAGCGGCTCGGGCTCATAGACCTGCCCCGCTTCGCCCGCATGCTCTCGGAAAATCCCGCGCGCCTCTACGGGCTCCAAAATAAGGGTTTCCTTCGCGAGGGGTTCGATGCCGATCTGTGCCTCGTCGATTTGCGGTCTGAGTTCACCGTTGAACCGTCGTGGCTGCAAAGCAAATGTGGATGGAGCCCGTTCGAGGGGGAAAGGCTGATCGGACGGCCAATTCATGTGTGGGTTAATGGCGTTCATACCGTTCGAGGTGGCGAATTGGCCGGTCCGCCTTTGGGAAGCGTCGCTACGTTCGGCAGCGAGTAAACTGGTCCCCAATGCCAAAACTCGTCCTCATCCGCCATGGCGAATCGCTCTGGAACCTAGAAAACCGCTTCACGGGCTGGGTGGATGTGCCGCTCACAAAAGCAGGCGAAGAGGAAGCCCGGCAAGCGGCGAGGAATCTTGGCAGCATCCCCTTCCATGTGGCCTACACGAGCGCTTTAATTCGGGCCCAACGCACCTTGCAAGTCATCGTGGAGACCCTTGGCATCGATCTTCCCATCATTCGAGATCAAGCCTTGAACGAGCGCAACTATGGCGATCTGCAGGGCATGAATAAAGATGAGATGCGTGCGAAATTCGGCGCCGACCAGGTGAAGATTTGGCGTCGCAGTTATGACGTGGCTCCTCCCAACGGGGAAGCCCTCAAGAACACCGCCGAGCGCACGCTTCCCTTCTTCGAAAGGTGCATCATGGGCGACATACGTCAAGACAAAAATGTGCTCGTGGTGGCCCACGGAAATAGCAACCGCTCGATAGTGATGCGGCTCGACGATCTCACCGGCGAACAGGTCGTCGCTCTGGAGCTGGGCACCGGCGTGCCGGTGATCTACGATCTCGACATCGACGGACGCGTGATCGACAAAAATATCCTCTAAGTCCCCGCTTCTTTTCGCGAAGCCGCTTCCACACCCGTCGAGCTCCGGGAAAGGTAGGTTTTTTGCCTCAAGCCGGGAAAAAGACTTTGACCTGGGAACATTTAGTGTAGACATCGCCTATACATTGTGGTAGAATACCGACGTAGTCCAAACGGAGGAGCAGCCATGCAGACCCACCAGAAGGCAGAACAACTGAACATCAGAGCGTCGGCCGCGCAGAAAGCCAAGCTTGCCGAGGCGGCAAGGCTTCAGAACATGAACGTAAGCCAGTTCGTGCTTCACAAGTCGCTCGATGCGGCTGAACAGGTTATCGCAGACCAGCGGGTCGTCCGGCTTTCGGCCGCTGATTTCGACCGTTTCTCAGCCAAGCTCGACGAGCCTCCGAAAAACCTTCCCAAACTTCGCGAGCTCTTCTCTAAACCGAGCCTCTTGGAGAAGTGAGCAGGCTTCATGGCCCAGTGCCGCTTGAAAGGAACCACGTCATTCTTGGATTCGACTGCGGAAGGGAGCCGCTCAACACTTTTCTCACCAGGCACGCCCTGGCCAACCAAGCCAACGACAGTGCCCGCACGTTCGTGGCTCTCGACGGTAACCGCGTCGCGGGCTACTACAGTCTTGCCGCGAGCGCAGTCCTCCACGAGGAGGCTCCGGCGCGGATGGGCAAAGGCCTGGCCCGGCATCCAATACCGACAATCCTCATGGCCCGGTTTGCCGTCGATACAAATTATCAGGGAAAGGGGCTAGGCAGCGCACTCTTCAAAGACGCCATCAAGCGAACGCTCAACGTCTCCAAAGAAATTGGAGCAAGGGCGTTCGTCGTCCATGCCAAAGACGGCGATGCCGGGAAACTCTACGAGCACTTCCAAATGGAGCCCTTCGAGAACAACCCCTTCCACCTCTACATGCTGATGAAGGACATTGAAAGGAGCCTCGACTTAAGATAAGCCGGGAGAAGGCCTGGTAGCGCAACAGATCGGGGTGAGGGATTCTTGCCCTCACCTCCTCGCGCGTTGCGGTGATGGTCCTGTGCCTTAGCGCGTTGTGAGATTACCGCTTCACTAGGTCCACGGTAACTCCGTGGGGCTGGCCTTGGAAGGTTGTAGTCAAGTTTCCAATAAGGTGACCACGATTATCGAAAGCAAATGTTCCAGTAAGCGGCGAGGACCCTTGATTAGGATGCCGTCGTCGTGCCAGAGAATTGACCAGAGCTTTGGACATCGCCCGTAACTACCCCATCCGCATTAGCTTGATTGTTGTGGATTGTGCCGTTCAAATGGCCGGTCGAGGCCACAGTTGCATTCACTGTCCCATCTTGTCCGAGGGAGGGTATGGAGAATGTTCCCGTGTAGTTTCCGGTAAAAGGATTGACGACGGATGATCCTCCTCCCCCTCCGCCGCCGCATCCAACGATTCCGAAACAAATAACTGCCAATAGTAAATATTTCACACGGGGATTGTAACATATGTTCCTCCCAAACACCTGGATATCGGCGATCTACCAGCCGACTTCTCCACGGAAAACTCGTTCCAGGTCCAGGATTTGACCTGACCGGTATGGGAAGCCATCGTCAAAAGCGGTCGAGCCAAGTACAATCACACGATGGTGATCGGGTACCCATAATCGCTGCGTTCAAAATCTCGAGATCGAAGAAGCCGCCTGTGTTATCCTTATATCACACATGACGTGCTGCCTGATCGCCCTGGCGTGGATGGGCTTGGCCACGGCTCCACCACAGAGCCTTGACCAAATCATCACCTACAACCAGCCCGCAAGGCGATTGCCCGTGCTGCTGGCCGAGCTCGAAAAGCAAACTGGAGTCAAACTCGGTTCTAGCCCACAGTTTTCAAACGAGGTCGTATTCGTCCATGTGCGTGATCGATCGCTCGATAGCGTTCTCGCTAAACTAGCCACTGCGTGCGGGGGAGTGTGGACGCAAGGCGATGACAAACGGCGCTTAGACCCCGATTTGAAGCTTTGGACCCAGCAAGATACTGACCAACGAACAGCGGACTACGCCCTCATTACCAAAGCTCTTCAAGACTCGTTGGGTATCGACCGGCCGGTTTGGACGCTCCAAACTGCCAAAGACAACATCCAGAAATATATGGACGCGATCCGCATGGATCGATCCGGGGAAGGCTCTCGGCAAGCACTTGCCGATACTCGTCGGTATCTCACTTCCGCGAGTCCGGCATCTCGAGTCCTATCGAAGATCACCGCCCTTCTTGGAGCAAAGGACCTCGCTTCGATACCAATTTACGAATCCCGAATGTTCGCCTCCGACCCGTCCCCGCTTACCGGCTCTTTAGGGCAGAAATGCCAGCCGATCATTTCCGATTTTGTAACCGAGCAGAACATGCTTCTTGCCCAGGCTGCCGATGATGACCAGGGCAACCGGGCGATCAACAACATATTCTCGTACCATGGGCCCATCGTAACTCCCGTGCGCGCTTATTTAAAGGTCAAGCGGGAAGACTCCTATTTTCAGGTGGTACTGGATCTGGTCGACGCTGACGGATATATCATCGCCAAAGAAGAGCAGGATATTTTCATCCCGGAGCGGCCGGCCGAAAACATTTTCGATTCCACATGGCTGAAGAAGCCGGTGGCGTTTTCTCACCTCACGCTGGACTGTTTGAGAGTCGAGGAGCGAGGTGGATTAGCTCTCGCAACTATCGACCCGAAAATCCACGATCCATTGTCCTTCGCGGTTTCAGACATTCTGTCGGCAATTTCGGAAGCCAGCCAAGCCGACATAATTGCAGCCTTGCCCGACAAGCTAGTCGACGATTGTTCTAGCCAAGTAAGCGAGGGTGTAACGCTTGAACGGTTTCAATCTATTTTCTCAGATCGCCTGAAAAAGCAAGTCCAAGACGGCTGCTTGCTCTTTGCGCCTTCGAAGCCATCCATATCCCGGCGCAGGCGCCTGGACAGAGAACTCTTCAGCAAATTACTGGCAGCGATTGCGCGTACGAGAGTTCCAGCCCTTTCCGATGTAGCCGACTACTGCCGCGACGCAAAACCCGAAACAGCCGCTGCGAATCTGGAATATTACGTACAGAGGTGGGCAGGTTATGATCCCAATTCGGACGCGCTTCAAGGGATCGAGAGCGTCAGTTCGGGGACCCGTGAATTGCTCAAGTTCTATGGATGTCTCGATGAAAGCCAGCGCAAGATGCTGTGGAGTAACCAGCCAATGTCAGTTGCGTTGCTCAGTTCGATCCAGCGTGAGTCGCTCTCAAATTGGCTCTTCCGCCACGACACGCAATTAACTCGTCGACAGCAAAAAGAATCTGCTCCAACGTCTGGGGAGACAATTCTTCGCGAACCAACGGTCGCCTTGTCGCCCGGGCTTCCGATGACGGCGGTCCTTGGTTCTCGCGCCGAAAACACTTTGGTCGGCTTTAGCCGGAAGGGTGCACAGCTCTGGCGAAGCTGGGAAGCCGGGAGTCTCGGATACATTTTGTTTCAACAAGAAAAGGGTGCCTTCCTCGATGGTGGCGGCTATCCTGCGATGAGCAGCGAGAAATTCTGGCCCGGATTCTCTCGAAAGTTAAACTTAACTCTCGATTTCGGCTCTGCCCTCAATGCACACTTTCAACTCGTAGATGAGTCCCTTATTCCGAACGCGGCGCCCGTCAAGTGGGATGCTCTGCCGGCCGACCATTTGGCGGAACTGAAGCGAGTCCTCGAATACTATCGCAAAGCGGACCAGGCCCGTAAGCCGCCGCCAAGCCAAGCTGCACGTATGTAGAATCAGACGATGGCGATCGCAGCACGTGGCGTCGGAGCATTACGAATCTATCTTGGTATGATCAAGATCGAGCACTCGATCTTTGCCCTGCCCTTCGCCATGCTGGGAATGGTGTGGGCCGCCCACGGATGGCCCGGTTTCCCGACGTTCGCATGGATCGTTCTCGCCATGGTGTCCTGCCGAAGCGCCGCCATGGCGTTCAACCGAATTGCCGACCGCAACATCGACGCCGCCAATCCTCGAACCCGCATGCGCGCGATCCCTGCCGGATTGCTGCAACTCCGAGACGCCAATCTCTTTCTTTTTGCGAGCATCGCGATCTTCTTCTTGAGCTCCGCCATGCTCAACTTGCTCGCTTTCGCTTTGAGTCCCATCGCCCTCGGGATCACCCTTTTGTATAGCCTCGCCAAGCGCGTCACGCCTCTGTCTCACTTCATCTTGGGACTCAGCCTCGGCATCGCGCCTGCCGCCGCCTGGGTCGCGGTGACCGGCAGCATCGCCTGGACTATCGTCCCCATTACCGCCGGCGTGCTCTTTTGGACGGCTGGTTTCGACATCATTTACAGCCTCCAAGACGAGGATTTCGATAGGTCGCACAACCTTCGCTCGCTGCCCGAGACGGTTGGAAAGTCTCGCGGGTTGTTCTTGAGCCGAATGTGTCACCTCCTCGCCGTTTTATGCTTAATTTTAGGTGGGTTTGTCTATGGGGCCGGAAGCTTGTACTATGCAGGAGTGGGTACCGCCGCCGTTCTCCTCGCCTACGAGCAAAGCCTGGTCTCGCCGCATGATCTCTCTAAAGTAGACGTAGCATTTTTTACATTGAATGGTTTCGTCTCAATCGGGGTTTTCTTATTCGCACTCGCTGATATTGCGCTTCGGAGGACCTAAGTGGTGAGCGTGCGAACTCGCGAGTTCCAGCCGCTTCCCATGGATTTTCTCGTCATACGCTTCGGCGCGATTGCCGCCATGTTTTGGCCGCTTTGGGTTTGCATGGCCGTCGCCGGCAAATCGATCCAACTTGTGTTCATGCCCGAGGCTAGCATCGTCGGTTGGGCGTTCGTCATGGCCGCTTTCGTGCATCCGGCGTTGTGTCTCGTCGCGATCGCCCGCGATTTGGATTCACCCCTCAACGCGCCTCTTTTTCAGCCGCGCCAAATGGAATTCGACGAGGATGGGTTCATCATTCGGGTCAGGGAGGGAAATACGTTCACGGTACTCTGGACTTCCCTGGTTCGAGTTCAAGAAACTTCTGGAGCCTGGCTGCTCTACACGAGCGCCCATCAATTTCACCTGATACCGCAAGACGCCTTTAGCAATCCGGAAGATCGGGCTGCGTTCTTGCAGACCTTGGCTCGGTTGCGTGAACAAACCTTGCACGCGGCGATTCGCTCTAAGGAGCCTTCGATTCGGTTTTAGTCTTCTTATGCCCCAATCGTCCTACAATTTGTTCTTGGGAGGGGGCATGGCCGTGTGCGCCGCGATGGTGCTGATTTGGCTTCTCAGGTGGAGGCGAAAGGGACCGACCGCTTACTTCATGACCGGGGCCTTCGCGGCATTTGGCGGCTTGCTGTACTCGGTGAAGCAGGACGCCCCCACGGGCTGGCGAATCGCCTTCGGATGCCTTCTCATTCTCCTCCTCATCGCCGATTTCGCTTTTCGATCTTCCCAAAGGCCAGACCTAGGAAATGATCCGTGAAAATCGGCATCGTGGGAGCCGGTTTGGCAGGCCTCCATGCCGCCCATCTCCTCGAGAAAACCGGGGCACAAGTCGAGCTTTTTGAGGCGAAAGATCGCGTAGGGGGTCGCGTCCACACCATCCGTAGCGACTCAGGATGGTTCGAAGCGGGAGGCGAGTGGATCGACGCCGATCATCACCGCATGCTGTCTCTTGCAAATGAACTAGGTGTCCCACTCGTGCCGACGACAGAAGACGAGTACTCACTTCTGTATAGCGGCCAACGCTGCTCGAGGCGCGAAACTTGGCCCGAAGCTCGCGCTTGCCAGGAAGCTTTGGAACGCCAAGCGTTCGCGCTCGCAGAAATCCTTCAGGAAATTCCTTGGCAAAATACTCGACATAGGGAGCTCGATCAAATGTCGGCCTGTGAGTACATGCAACCCTTTTTTAAAACGCCCGAAGCCAAATGGTTGATTGAAGCCACGTATCGCTCGGACGAAGGCGAGGACCTCGACCGCATCAGCGCCCTCGGCTGGCTGTGCGGACTAAAGCACTACATCAACAGAGAGCGCGGCGTCGCCAGCGCGTTTCGATTGGCAAGCGGAGGGGATATGCTGGTAGAAGCCATGGCCTCGCGGGTTAGCGCTTCCATTAATCGAGGCAAAGTCCTGAAATCGGTTGAAATGCTTCAAGACCAGGTCGATCTCGGCTTTGAGCTGACCTCCGAGCGCTTTGACCGCGTGCTCCTTACCGTTCCTCCGAAAGCGATGCTCGATATCGAATTTCCGCAAGATGTCTCAAAATGCCAGGGGGAAAGTTGGAATTCTTGCGGCATGAGCCGTGCTCTCAAGATCGCTTTTGAATTCAGTCATTCTTGGTGGCAGGATCAGGGATGGAGCGGTTACCTGCTCGCCGATTCGCCGCTTAAGCAAATCTGGCCGGCCCCGGAATCCCCAATTCTCATCGCTTACATCTGCGGAACGGATTCGCGGGAAGTTCTGAAGATCAACGATCCTATTCCCAGAGCCCTCCGACAACTCGATCGAATCATGCCCGGCGCTAAAAAGCATTTTATTCGCGGTTGGATATGCGACTGGATGGGCGATCCCTTCGCCCAAGGCGCGTTTTCGAATCTCGCCCCCGGCTACGTGCTAAGCCACATGGAAACCATTCGTAAACCTTGCGGACGGGTTCACTTCGCAGGCGAGCACACCGCGTTGTGGACAGGATTCATGGAGGGAGCCCTCGAAAGCGCCGAGCGGTCCGTCAAAGAAATCATCGATGCCGAAAATTCCCACTAACATGCCGCCTTTCACCGACGCCCACTGCCACATCTTGCCCACCGGTCTTGATTTACAAAAACTGCACTTGGGAGATTGCCAGTCGCGCGAAGACATACTGGCTCGAGTCAGGGCTCGAATGGAAACTCTGGACGGGGGGGACTGGCTGCTGGCCGTCCATTACGACCAGACCAAGTTTGCTGACGGGCGCCATGTTACCAGAGCGGAACTGGACCAGATCAGCGCCACCCGTCCCATCTTGCTCCGCCACGTCAACGGACATGCCAGTATCGCGAATTCGGCGGCGCTCCTAGCCGCTCATGTGCCCGAGGATGTGCCCGATCCTAAGGGCGGCGAATACTTGCGAGACGATTCAGGCAGTCCCAATGGCGTGCTGCTCGAGCGAGCCCACGAGCACGTCTCTTCCTTCGCCCCACGACCGACCCTCGACCAAATGATCGAGGCCATTCTCCTTGCCGGCGAAAAGATGAGCGCCCTCAACATCGCCACCGCGAGCGACATGATGACTGGCCGCTGGGACTTGGCTCAAGAGCTCGAGGCTTACCGAATTGCCTCCGAACGCGGCTGCAAAATCAACGTGCGGCTCTATGCCCAGTGGAGCGCCATGTTCGGACCCCGCAAGATCGAAGCCACCCGCTTGGCTACGCTAACGAGCGCCATGGACGAAGCGCGATGCCGGTTGGCCGGCATCAAAATTTTCGCCGACGGCGCCATTGGATCGGCCACCGCCGCAATCTATGGCCGGTACATGGGCGGCGAGCAGGCCCATGGCGACACGAGCGGCCAGCTGATTTATCCCCCTGAGCGGCTCACCGAAATGGTGCTAACGGCCCACCGAGCCGGCTATCAAGTCGCCGTCCATTCGATCGGAGATTACTCCACCGATCTTGTCTTAAACGCCTTCGAAGCCACCGGCGAGCCGTCTCGTCACCGCATCGAGCACGCCATGCTCCTCAGCGATGGCCAGATCGACCGGATGGCGAAGCTGAATTGTTTCTGCACGATGCAGCCTGAATTTCTCATGCGCTTCGGGCACGCTTATAAGCGCCAACTCGGTCCGGAGCGAGCAAAAACTCTGAAACGCGCCCGTTCGGTTATCGACGCGGGAATCCGGCTGAGTTTTTCTTCGGATAGGCCCATCGTGGCCGGAGACCCTTTGGATGGCATTAACACCGCCGTCGGTCGTCCAGAAGGCTTTGATTTGAGCGAGAATGTGACCCTTGAAGAGGCTATCGACGCTTACACCCGCCAGGGAATTCTCGTCAACGGAGATGCCTAGCCGTGGCACGGGCGTCCCGCCCGTGGTTTCCATGAGCATCTTGCTCATGATCCGGGTGTGCGGTGTCATTTCTTGCCAACGCCTGGCTGGAGAAGTATGCAGATCATTCTTAGCCCGCGAAGAATCTCCGGTCCAATCGCCCGGTAAAGGCGGAGATCCTTCGCTGCTCTCAGGATGACGCGGGGTGGCATCAATGCGTCTCCCAAAAAGGCCCAAAAGACCTACCGCCAGGAACCAAAAACCCAGCTCACCCGTTGTAGTGAGTGACGCATATCCTCCTTCCTCTCTCGGGGGCTTCAGACGCAGAATGAAGTCTTCGGAGACGACGCCCTCGCCCTCAAAAGCGAGGGCGAACCCTATTTAAACCAATCGAATTCTGACCAGTCGCGCCGGGCCGCTCCCAACCGAATCCGCTTTCGAATCGAGTACCCAGCCGTCCGCCGCTAGGCGCGTGCTCGAGGCCTCCACACGAACCAGATCGCCCGGAGCTATCGTGGCGGACGTCACCAGGCGAACCCCCGCCATCGATATATCACGCAAAATCGCCTCTACCCCGTTGACCGATGCCGGCATTTGCGCCACCGATTCGTCACGCGGTTCTGACCTACGCTCGACGTCGTGAACTCTCTGCGGCGGTCTTAAAAGATAGGTATGGGATTCAGGGCACCGGCCGATGATCTCGGTCCGAAAGATTCGAACTCCGTGGGCATGGGCTGATTGCAGCACCAGACTTTCACCGATTCGCAGCGGCACGAAGCGATCTCGCTGCAAGGGCGCGCTGATGCGCCAGCCTTCCCGGGAAGCTTCCAAGAACCGGCTTCTATAAGAGCCCGACGCCGAAGCGATTTGCAAGCTGGAGTCCGGAGCGGGTGGCACAACTTGCCGCCTGCCGAGTTTGAGGCGGGTGAATGCATAGGCGAAGGCAAACGAAAGTGCCATGGTCAGTGAAAAAAAACCAAATACCCGCAGTAAATCTGTCATCGGTCACGGCCGCTAATGGCCTTCGCTTTCATACTGCCGGCGAATCAGAGGAAACTGCTTCATCGCTTCCGTTAGACTGAGCGTAGCTTCTGCACCGGTCTCTTCATCCGCCAATTTTGCGAATGCCAAGGCTTCTCCTGCTGCTTGTGCCAGCAATTTATGGGCCAGAACCCGCCTTTCGTGAGATTTGGCATGCTTAGCGGGAACCGGAAAAGCGCTCAAAAAATCCGCCATCGCGCTTGCCACGCGCTCCGCCCTTTCCGCATTCGAGATCGTTTCCGGATCTTTCGGCTTCGATCTGGAGGCTAAAGCGATCTCGCGCAGTTCGCCGAGAAGTACCTCGATTACCCGTTCCGTGCAACCGGTTACGCGCCCGTACGAGGCTTCGTTGATATCAGCGGGCAGAATGGCTTTTAGGTCGCTCGCCGACTCTGCCGCCCTGCCTAAAACAGCGTAGGCCACCGCCCTCCCGACGCGTCCCTCTGGCGAAGACAACGTCTCGAGCGACGAAGAAAAAGCATCGATTGCAGACTGAAAAGCCCCCTTTTCTAGCGACAACTGGCCCAGGACCAGTTGCAAATTGGCATTCTTAGGTTCTCTTGCCAGAGCTTCGTTCAAGTCCGCTTGGGCTTCCGCCAGCTTCCCGCCCTGAAGCCATGCCCGCGCCGAAAGCACTCGCAGATCGACCCGGTCGGGCGCAATCACCGCCGCTCGCTGCGCTTCTTCCGCCGCCACCCCATTCATCTCTTTGCTCAGGTACAGGGCGATGAGCATTTCTCGCGGCTTGATCTGGAACGGGTCGGCGTCGATCGCCTCGCGAAGCAAGTTGATTCTTTCGGTAAGGAGTCCCTGTCGCTCCAGCTCTTGCTCTTTGGCGATCCAGCTCTCGTCCGGTGTGGAAGTTGGAGGCGGGGCGGTTGGCTTTGTGGGTGCGGTTCCTTTCTCAGGCTCGGGAGTTTGTCGCTTAGGATGGGAGGGCAGGGTCTTAAAAGGTCCTAGGTGGAGAAGGGTCGCCCACGTCCGTGCCAATGAACGGGCCGTGTTTTCCCAATCCAACTGCGTCCCCGTCGATACGGTCATCGATACGTACGTGTGCTGCTTTTCTTTATACTTTCGCGCATCGCCCGATCGCTGATCCCCGCCTTGCTTCCAAATCGACCGACCCCCTTTGAGCAAAACCGCTCGCGGATAGAAGTTTTCGTTTTCTCGGTCCGCGTCGATAAGAAACACGTACGCGATGTGGAGGCTTTGGGCAACCGAACGGATTTGTTCATCGGTTGGATGATCCCACGCGGCGGAAACTTTGCCCGCATCAACCCAGGCTCGAAAGAGCGGGTCGGTAAGAGACCACACGACCGGGGAGACCTTACCCTCGGTGTCGAGCTCTTCTGCCAGCATGGTCGCAATGGGAATTTCAAGGGCGACCTTCTCCTTGGCTACTGCCGACCTCTGCACGATCAGCACTTCGGGCACTGCTTGCGCCCACTGGCACAGACCAAGGGCGATGAACCAGAGAGCGAATCGCAAGGCTATCGGGCCTCGAGAACTTTGATCGCTTGCTTGCAGGATTCGCTGGCCCGCTTGAGGCGTCCGGAATCCCCAGTTCCATTTGCGAGCGAGGCGTCGAACGCGCGTATCGCCCGATAGTAGCAAGCCACCGCATCTTTGGGCCGGCCCAACTTCTCGTAGCATTGAGCCAAATGCTGATTGGTACTTCCGCTTTCATAACCCGAGCGAAGAGCCTTTTCATAGGCGTCCGATGCTCCCTGATAGTCGCCCGTCAAATAGCGATTTCTTGCTACTTGGACAAGAGTCTCCGACCTGCCAGTTTCGATAACTTCGGAACCGCCCCGCTCTGTCCGGTTCGTTTGGCTAGGCTTGATCTCGATAATCGCGGGGGGACCTGCCGGAGCAGCCGCCTTATCCGGGTCTGGCTTGGGATTTGGATCGGCGGACTCAGTGGATGATCCCTTTGTCGATTCTTTCCCGTCGGGGACGATTTCTACCCCGGACGGATTCGGGTTCAAGGGTTTTAGCCCCCCGTCGCCGAGTGGAAATGGCAACGTCTCCTTGTGGCTACCATCCATCGGCGGCGCTCTTACTACCGTTGAAGGTTTCGCCGTGTCTCCGGCCTTGGGATCCGCCGTGTTAGGTCCGGATGAAGAAGTTGGATTTTGTTGGGTGGCATTTGGGGCTGGGGGATTAGCCGCCGAAACGAGGGGCTGGATTTCCTTTCCGGGAAGATTCGCCGCAACCGCGGGAGACCTGCTTGCTCCAGGGCCTAACATTGCCATGGCCGTACCAAGGCAAGCGACCAACACCACTGCCGCCGCCGCTGCAAAAATAGCTCGTTTGCGGTCGCTCGGCTCCACCAGATTCGAAGTCGCAAGCATCTTCCGCAGGTGGGTTACTTTGATACGGTCGAGGGTCGAATCTGGATGCAGCTCGGCCACTTTCTCATAGCAAAGCAAGGCCTCGTCGATCGCTCCCCCGTGCTCGTGACAATCGCCGAGCAGACTCCAAGCAGCTACCGAAATAGGGTCTGCCTCCAGCGCCTGTTGCCCTACCATCATGGCCTCGTCGAAGCGGCCCTCCGCAAGCAATCGGCGGCCCTCCGAGAGGAGATGGATATTGGCGCCCTGAGCTTCCGCTAGGGCATCGCCGGCAAGCGCCGCCCCGCATTCGCGGCAATAACGGCTGTCCAAACTATTTGATTTTCCGCAATTTTTACATTCGACCATCGCAAGCCATCCGTAATCAAGCAAATTCTGGAAATGTTGAGCGCTTCGCGTCGAAGCGCTATCTTTTTATTGTACCAGTGCTCCCATTTCGTCCGCGCTTTAACTCCGTTCGATAAACCTCGCTCAAACCTCGATACGGATAATTTCGATACGCAAGCGCCAACTTCTTTGCTCCTTGAATGAAGATCCGTTGCGCCGCTTGCTTGGTGTGGCCACATCGTGCGCCGATCTCTTCGAATGTCCGGCCGTCCAATCTCATCGACACCACTACGGTTTGCCGCTGGGTCAACTTCGCCCCAAGCATTGCGCAGCTCCATTCCCGGGCCAACAGATAACGGCTGCTTTCGGATTCGCTGGGCCTTGGGAGCCGAGCTTCATTTCTGCGGTCTGCCTCGATCTTGAGCTTGAGCGTCTTTTCGGCGACGAACGGCGAATCGGACGGTTTCTCAGCCAAGCTCAAAAGGGCGCTCAAAGCCCAATCGTAGGCGTCCGCCTTAAACATCAGTGTCCTCCCTATACTAGTAGATTTATGTCTACTACTATATAGGATCGAACCCCGATTTTGTCAACCACCTCCGCCAAAAATTCTATGAAAAAAGCGCGGTCACGATTCGATCCGCAACTTCCTCCGGAGTTAATCCAAAGCTCTCAACCACCAATGCCCCTTCCGCCAATTTCAGCGGACTGTCGGAGCGCGTATAGTCGCGATGATCGCGCTCCGCGATTTCCGTAGTCACCTGCTCCAAAGAGGCCCCTATTCCCCTCGCCGCCAGCTCACAAAACCGCCTTTTGGCCCGCTCCTCGAGACTGGCAGTCAAAAAAACCTTGACGTCTGCATGAGGAGCGATCACCGTCGTAACGTCTCGACCTTCGAGGGTTACCCCGCCTTCCGAGACGATCGCCTTTTGCCGCTCGGCTAGAACCCTCCGTACGGCTGGGAAAACGCTGAGCGCGCTCGCTAGCTCGCCAATTTCCGATGCTCGAATCGCCGTCGTGACATCTTCGCCATCGAGGAAAACGGGCTGAGGATCGCCCTCTCCGAACGTAATCGCCGAGTGCTCTCCGAGCTTCGAAGCAGCCTCTCCGTCACCTGGGCCTAACCCGTTTCGTTCCGCCTTCAGGGCCAGGGCGCGGTACATCGCGCCGGTGTCGAGATAGCGCAAACCAAGCCGCTTGGCAAGAAGCTTGGCCACTGTACTCTTACCCGCGCCGGCCGGTCCATCGATGGCGATAACCGTTTTCTTGCCGACCGATGAGCTCACGTGACCAAGCTTAGCAAATCGCGCTCGAAGGCCGGGTAGCTTGTGGCAATGGATTCCGCGCCTTCGATAACCGTTTCGCCCTCCGCGACCAAGCCGGCGATGGCAAATGCCATTGCGATGCGATGATCGCCATCCGCATCGATGGCCGCCCCGCGAAGCGTCACTGGACCCCGTATCACCATTCCATCT
>JBBREX010000011.1:0-35746 GCA_038225245.1 Fimbriimonadales bacterium
TTCATGATCCAGAAGCTCTTGATGTGATCGAAGTTATCAAGCATCAGGCGGCAAAGAGCGATGTTCCGAAGATCGTCGTCGCCGGTAGGGTGCGGGATGTCCACCAGATCGGTGCCTTCGGGATGGAAGCATAGCGGAGTCATGGTGAGGAAGTGCCCAGTCTCGTCTTGCAGTTCGCGAAGCTGGACTAGATGATCGATTCGCTCCTCGTCGGTTTCGATATGCCCATATAGCATCGTCGCGTATTGTTTCAAGCCGAGCTTAGCGGCCGCTCGCGCCACATCCTTCCACTCTTCGCCGTTGAGTTTTTTGCCAAAAAGCTCTTTGTGCACCCGGTCGGAAAGAATTTCGATCCCTCCTCCGGGTAACGAGTCCAGGCCGGCCTCGATCAGATCGGCAAGTGCCTGCTCGATGGTCACCTTTCCCACCTGGGCAATTTGCACGATCTCGACCGCGGTAAAGGCTTTCACATGAACGCCTGGGCGCGATTCCTTCACGGTCCGAACGAGGTCGAGGTAATACTGGTAGCTCAGCCTCGGGTTGATCCCCGCCACCATGTGGACCTCGGTTAGGGGTTCGTTCTTATGAAGATCGAGTCTCTGCTTAACTTCCTGGAGCGACATCTCGTATGGCGCCGGCCCGCCCTTCTTTGCATAGAAACTGCAGAATTTGCAAAACTTGTTACAGATGTTCGTGTAGTTGATGTGCTGGTTGCGAACGAAATAAGTCTTGGTCCCATGCCGCCTTTCGCGAACCACGTTGGCGAGAAATCCGACTGCGGTTAGATCTGGCGTCTTCGCCAAGCGCAATCCATCGTCGAACGACAATCGCTTTCCTAGTTCGACTTTCTCGTAAATGTCGAACAGATTGGCAGGGACGATTTGACTCGGTTTCATGGCCATGCTAACAACTACTACGGATGATACCATCCTGAACTTTCAGAATTATTTGAAAGTTCGCTTAGCGACGATTTCGGGGGTCACTCTGAGCTTGCGAAAAGTCTCCGCACTCACCGCTTGTTTAGGCCACGGATTGTTCAATTCTCCTCGGCGGGAATCCGTATCCGCGACGGACATGCTACCGGATCAGACTTTCTTTAACATGGTCACCCGGCCGATCGGGACCCACTCCACGACGACGATATCCTTATGGTTAATCCAAATCGCGGCATGGGGATGGACGAATTTGCCGGGGATAAATTTCTCTCTCGGAGCGTCCCGCAAATCCGACGGATGCCCGTCTCCTAAAGCGGCGATAACCTTATTGTCTTTGTCCAGGATGTTGACGACGCTGTCTAAGTCCGGCACAAGGGCGAGACTGCCCTTATAGTGAATGTGGCAGGGCCTGCGCATTCCTTCCGTCACAAATCCGAGATGCTTGCCTTCCAAGGTGAACTCTTGAAGGCGATGGTTCGCACGGTCTGCCACCACCAGCTTGGGTTCCTTCGAACGATGGTCGATCCATAATCCGTGCGGCTCGCGGACCTTGCCCGCTTCGGATCCGGGCTCGATGACAATGCCTTTATGGTCGCCATCTTTGGTGTACCGGTGGATGTAGCTCGATCCGTAACCGTCGCCTACGAACAGATCACCATTTGGTGAAAAAGCGACGTTGGTAGGACACCAGGTGGTTGCGTCCTTATAAACCCCGGACTCCAGTGGCGCCGTCTTTTCCCAAAGAATTTTGCCTTTAAGATCGGTCTTGCAGACCAAGCGGCGCCTGATGTCGCAATGATAAAGGTACTCGACGCCGTCTTCCTTTCTGAGGTCGAGGCCATGAGCGCCCCCTACGAACTGGGAGCCCCAGGATTCGATGAATTTGCCGTGAGGATCGAAGACGAGAACGGCGTCGGTGCAGACGCTGCCAGGGTGAACCGTATGGGCCACGTAGATACGGTGGTGGGAATCAAGGGCGAGCCCGTGAGTATCACCCCACTGAATGTTGGAGGGAGGAGTCAACCAGTCGTGGTAAACCTCGTAAACATGATCGCCTTGGCCGACGATTGGCCTTTTTTTCAGTTGGGTTTGCATCGAAGCCAAAGCCGAGAATACCGGACTGACGGCGATACCGGCCGCCGCTTTGAGCAAATTCCGGCGTGACAAATTCAAGTTATTCATAGTAGCCGTGCCTCCGGTCACTTTACCATCCGATCGCGGCAGCGAAAAGCGGCCTCTCTTGAATAAAATAAGCGATCAGGAGCTATCACCATGCCAACATCCGCCACTACGATTGAAGCCAAACAGATCCTAACCGATTTTTTAGATCAAGCAGGACGATTCTATCTCACTGACCTTACCCACATCCCAGATGACAAGATCGACGTTCAACCGATGGGAGCAGCGCGCACAGTACGAGACTTTACCGCCGAATGCATCAATTTCAATTTGATGGCGGGAGCGGCCCTCAGAGGCGATGACAACAGCATGCCTTCGGAGGAGGAGCGAGCCAGCCTGGCCGGTTTGCTCGACAGCAAAGACAAATTGAAGGCGGCGATCGAGGGGAGTCTTCAAAACATTACTGACGCACTTCAAACGATCAGCGAAGAAGGGCTTGCCAGAATCGTCACTGCTCCCTGGGGGGAACCTCTTTCCGCATTTAGGCTAGCTCATGTGGCGGCAACGCACATGATGTATCACGACGGCCAGCTCAATTACATCCAAGCTCTTTATGGCGACTCCGAGGTGCACTGGATGAGTTAGGGGTTATGCCAGCGGGCGTGTCGTCAGGCGCTCGATCCGCTTTTCATGATTTGCGCCTTCAAAGATTCGGTCCACATAAATGGCCGGAGTATGAATTTGGTCGGGGTCTAGTTCGCCCACTTCGACCAACCGTTCTACTTCGGCCACGCAAACCTTGCCGGCAGTGGCCATCATAGGATTGAAATTTCGTGCCGTCATCCGGTAGACCAAGTTGCCCGCCTTATCGCCTTTCCAGGCTTTAACGATCGACAAGTCGGCGTGGAGGCAGGTTTCCATTACGTACCAATCCTCCCCGAATTGCCTGGTCTCCTTCCCATCGGCAACCATGGTGCCGTAGCCGGTTTTTGTAAAAAAAGCGGGCACCCCGGCACCGCCTGCTCTGATGCGCTCGGCAAGGGTTCCCTGGGGATTGAACTCTAGTTCGAGCTCCCCGGTGAGGAATTGCCGTTCGAACTCGGCATTTTCTCCCACGTACGACGAAACCATTTTCTTGATCTGCTTGGTTTGTAAGAGCAAGCCCATGCCGAAGTCATCGACTCCGCAATTATTGCTGATGACGGTGATGTCCTTGACCCCCGAATCGCGGATCGCCAGGATAAGGTTTTCCGCGATACCGCAAAGGCCAAACCCCCCGGACATAATGATCATTCCATCGAAGAGAAGACCTTGAATCGCGGCTGTCGCATCGGGAACTACCTTTTTCACGAAGCCATTTTACTTGGTGGCTCGTCCTTATACAAAAAAAGAGGGGCAGTGCCCCTCATATCAATACAATACAGGAATCTCCTTTACAATCGCAGTGCGCGATGAGATTGACTTTATTGTGCATCCGTTTGTTCTGAAAAGCTGTGGAAAAGGCCAAGAATTTTCTTCTTATGATGGTGAATCTAGTAAATTTACCTGGTGGAAAACATCAGCGAGCTTGAAGGTCAAGGCGCTATTACTCACGACCAGATCGCATCCCAAGTCGCGGCCATGCTCGCTCAAGGCCTTTTCCTTATGCCCTGCGTGGCCAACGACTATAGTGTTCGCTAGCTTGAGCCGATCGATCAGCTTAGGAAGATCGAATGCCTTGGAGCTCAGGTTTACGATCGCGGCTTCCGCTAAGGGGATGTCGTGAGGAAGCATAGTAAACACTACAGCCTCAAATCCCAAGCTCTGGGCTCCTTTCTTGAGACGTGAGCTCCACAAGAGATTGTCTTCGAATAGCAGAATGCGCTTCCGATTCAAGGTAAGAGCTCGAGGGCCTCGTCCCGAGGCAACTTCTCGTCTTCGAAATTCTTCGACGGGGGATCAGCGAGCATTTGCACGATTTCTGAAGAGGGCAATGACTGAAGCTCCGGCTTGAGGAAGGGCTTGGCGATCATTTGAGCGTCTACGAGAGCGTCCGGGAGCGTTAGGTTCTCTCCGGCTCCTTTCGACTGGAGCTTCTTCGCCGTGGTCAGCAAGTTGCGTTCCATAGAACTTGCGGCCTCATTATAGGATGTCATGGCGCCGTTCAAGCTTCGCCCCACACGATCCATTTTATCGGCGACGATTCTAATGCGATCGACGATCTCACCCCCGAGTTTACTGATTTCTTGCGCTCGCTCGGCGACCCGCTCTTGCTGCCAACCGTAAGCCACTGCTCTCAGCATAGCGATCAAAGTCATCGGAGTGGCGATAAAGACTTTGTTCGATGCCCCAAGATCAAAAAGCGTGCGGTCCCTTTCCATAGCGGTGGTGAACAAGGGTTCTGCGGGCAGGAACAGGATCACGAAGTCGGGAGCTTGGTCGAATTGAGCGGAATAAGCCTTTGTGCCCAGCGACACAATGTGCTTCTTGAGCTGAAGGGCGTGCCGCAAATAGTGGGCATCGCGCTCCTGCTCATCCTCGCACTCGATCGCCTTTTGGTACGCTTCGAGGGGAACCTTCGAATCTACGACCATAAACTTTCCGCCCGGTAAGTACACCCTCATGTCAGGCCGGATATTTCCTGATTCCGTCGAATTCGTCACCTGCTCGTCGAAATGGCAGTACTTCACCATCCCTGCCGCCTCGACTACGCGACGAAGCGTAATTTCGCCCCATTTTCCGCGCTGCGATGGATTGCGCAGAGCACTGACCAAATTGTTGGTTTCCTTCTGCAGCTTGGTTTGGGTCTCGACGAGACTCTTGACCTGCTCACTGAGCACTTCATAGGCCCCTTGGCGATTCCTTTCCAATTCACTGATCTGTCGGTCGACCTTTTCAAGCGAGTCGCGTAACGGCTCCACGAGCTTGTCGATTTCGACCTTTTTCTTTTCCAGGTCGCCCGTGGTTTCTTTGTTGAAAGCTTGGAACTGCTCCTTCGCCAGCTCCAGAAACCGCTGATTATTTTTGTCGAGAGCGCTCGATGACAGGCTGCTGAAGCAATCGGTCAGCCGTTTCTCAGCTTCCTCGATTCGTTGGAGATCTCGCCTATAAGATCGCTCTTTCTCGCTCATCAGGGTTTCGAGTTGTTTGCTCTTTTCCCGCAGTTCCACGATCTCAGCCTGCAATCTCGCAACGAATTCCTCCTTCTCCCCGAGCTGCGTTTTGATCTCAACGACACGGGATGCCCGTTCTTCGAATGTGGCTTTCGCTTGAAGCAACTCATTTACTTGAGCCTGTGCGGAACGAATTTCTTGCTCGTAGATTTCAGACCTACTTTTGGAGGCATCGACTGTCGAGCGCAGCCAAAGAAACGCGCATGCAAACCCTACCGCCAAACCAGTTGCCAAAAAAGGCAGTTCGGTAATACTATCCATTTGTCTACATCCAACGAATGCGCTTACTGTATCATAAGCGGGCCAAATAATCCAATAATTACAAGTTGTGAGCGTTTGCCCAAATAATATGGACGAGGGAGGTCGGGCCGAAGACTCCGCAACGACAATCCATGCCTAGGCGTCGAATGGAATAAGATTGACAAAACCACGATGAGCGCGAGCCCGCCCACCACGCTTGGTAAGTATCAGATCATTCGCGAGATCGCGAGATCGAATGATATCGTGTACGAAGCGTACGATCCGCTGATGAATCGCCGGGTGGCGATCAAGGAACTCGCCATGCCGGGAGGCTCATCCTCCCAACAAAAAGAGGAGCGAGTTCGTAGATTCGAGCGAGAGGTCAAAGCGGCCGGATCGCTCGCTCATCCAAATATCGTCACCATCTACGAAGTCGGCGAAGACGCGGGTCGTCACTTCATGGCCATGGAGTACCTGGATGGCCATACCCTGCGCAATGAGCTCGATACTCACGGATTCCTTGCCCAAAGCCGGGCCGTCGACATCGCCCACGAGGTCCTGCAGGCACTGGATTTCGCCCATAGCCGCGGTGTGATTCATAGGGACATAAAGCCGGAAAACATCCAACTGCTCGAGGATGGCCGAGTGAAAATAACCGATTTCGGTATTGCCCGATTAACTTTCGAGCCCAACCTCACGATCGACGGCCAGGTTTTTGGAACGCCCAGCTACATGTCGCCGGAACAAGTGGTTGGCAAAGATATCGACGCGCGGAGCGATATCTTCAGCATGGGAATCGTGCTCTATGAAATGGTTTCCGGGCAAAAGCCGTTCTCGGGCGACAGCGTGGTCAGCATCACCTACGCTATCATGAACCGCGATCCGGATCAGCCGGCGCAGGCCAATTACGCGATGTGGCAAGTTCTCATGCGTGCTTTGGATAAGAGCCCTGCATTGCGTTTTTCAACTGCCAAAGAAATGAGCTCCGCGCTCGACGAAGTCAAGCGCTCCCTTGAGGCGGGATCGGTGGTCATCGATCCGCTGGCGCAAGCCACAGGGCAGCCCTACACAACTTATCCGGGCCTGATTCAACCGCCGCCCTTGCAAATGCCGTTCGCTCAAGCGAGTTACCCTGGGATGCCACCCCCTTCGTATCCCTACAATCCCTATCAACAGCAGCCCTATCCGGGATCTTCATATCAGCCGCCCGGCCTTCATCAGACGCCGTTGCCGATCTACTATCCTCCGCCCCCGAGGCAACCCTTGCTCAAGCCCGAGCAAAAACTTTTCTTGAGTCGCCTCTTCTTTACCTTTCTGATCATGGGGACCCTGGTGGTTCTTTGCACGGTAGGCATCAACTCACTTAGTGATGCGTTGGAGCGTCTTAAGACCGGACGGCCTCCCGCTTCTGCTCGGGTCGAGGTGCCGCCCCGCAGTCGGGATGCGACGACGAGCGACTCGACCTCACGGGACGAAAAGTCAGACTCTTCACCAACTAGCGGAGGAACGATGTCGGATCGAGATGATCCCGTTGGTGCGCAAGCGAGCTACGACGACGCCATAGCGCTTGAGCGGCAAGAAAAGTGGCAGGATGCTAGGTCCAAGCTTCGCGACGTTCAGGCTAAAAGCAGCCGCGATTCGGAATTATGGGCCAAGGCTCAACGTGAGTTGGACGGGATTGAATCGCGGCGCGATCGGTGATACGGCGGCCTAGATGAAGGTGGCCCCGCTATCCTGAACGTAGTGAAGAATCTCTCTCGGAGGAGGCGCATGAGGGGAACAGAGATTCTTCGCAGGCTCAGAATGACGGGCGGCTCAGAATGCCGTAAGCGGAAGCAATTGGGCCTCCAGAAGCTCCCCGGCCGCCCAAACATAGCGCCCGACAAGGCGCCCGTGGGAGCCGCCCTGACAGATCCACACCTTCCCTATCCGCTCCGGTTCGTTCAAGATCGTGTGCGAATGCCCGCCAAAAATGATATCGATCAATGGACACGCCTCCGCTAATCGCTGATCCTGGCTAAATCCAATATGGGTCAAGGCGATCAAGCAATCCACTTGAGCGCGAATGCTTTCCGCCTCTCGTCGGACGCAGACGATCGGATCTTCCCAAAGAAAGCCGCTCGCCGCTTGCGTCGCCATTCGACGGGTAACCATCGGCACCATGGCTCCCACGATTCCTACCCTAAGTCCATCGCACTGGACCTGCATGGATGCAGGGAATACTGGCGATCCATCTCGACGGAACATATTCGAACACACGATCCGATGGCTTTTGCCCGCCATTTTGGCTTCGAAAGCGGATTGAATCGGATGGGTTTCTCGATTGCCTAGAGTGCCTACATCGCATCCCGCCCTTTTGAGCAAATCCCAAGCCACCTCCGGTCTCAAGGGACTCGCAAGATTTCCTGCTTTGATGCAGTCGCCGCTGTCGAGATAAAGGTCGCGGGGCAAAGCTCGCAACCGATCTGCCATATGCTCGGACAGAGTTCCGTGAAGGTCGTTTGTATGGAGAAGGATTAGGCTCAATGAGGCAATGGATCGTTTAGCGCCTGCGGCAGATTGGCGATTTCTTCATCGGTAATCGGCCCAAGGGCGCCGGCAAGGCCTCGTTCGTAAGGCTCTATCGTCGTGACCGTGCCTTCTTCAGACCTAGTTTCGAATTTGCGCGTGATGAGGCGATGGCAGCGAGAACATCGAAAACTCAGGACATAGGTCTTCCACGCGCCGCAAAGGCGGACCGGTTCTCGGTGGACGACCTGCCTGCCTGAAAGACCCTGGCCGCAGTCGCAACGGCAAGACGTGAGCAAAGCCATATCAGGCACGCGCCATGTTGGCTTGAAGAATGTTGAGCAGAATCATCAGTAACATAAATGCCGCCCCAAAAAAGAGGGTGAGGTTTGAAACCTGATCTTCGAAGCTTGCTTTGCCCTTGAAAGTGGTTCGGATGGAGCCGCCGCCCCCGGACATCGCGTCGCCCTTTCCCGTAAAGAAAATAAGCATGGCGAACATTCCGGCAATGATCACCGCGACAACCAGGCAGATGTTATAAAAAGTACCCAAGAGCTTGTCCGAACCTTAAATCGAGTCAGAAGTATACCTGCAGAACATCCTTCCAACCAAATATCCATCCTATAAGCTCAAGGCTAAGCTGGATAATCGCGGAACCCAAAAAGATCTGCAGAAGACCGCTATTCCAAATTCGTCGACCTATCGAAGCCGATCCATGGGGAGCGTATTGATACCTCGAAAGAAGTTCCTGGCCCGCGCGAATACCGCTTGCCAGCTGCTTTGCGTTTGGCTTTCTAGTCGTCACCCAATATTGAAGAATCGATCCTAACGGCTTCCACAGAAAAAGGGTCACAAGGGCGGCTAGTAATAATCGAAGCTGCGGATCACGGAAAATGCTCGACCCCGATATGGAAAGAAACAAGATAGCGGCGGTGGCGAAATTGGTGCCACACCTCGGATGAACCCTGGGCATCCGGCGGACGACTTCGGGAACGAGCGGCTCACCTCGCTCGATGGCGTGCACGACCATGTGTTCGGCGGCATGGGTTCCGGCAAGTGGCAAAGAGCGAATCCCAAGCAAGAACAAGCCCACCGCGAGGAAGCTCATCAACGAATCTAGGACGGTGGGACTTACGGGAAGGCGACCCAGCACGCTTTCAAAAAGCATGGTTGCCGCGTTGGCGCATAAGAACAGCGTGAACAATAACATGCCTGTCGTCACCAGAGCTAGAGGGCTCGCTCCGCCGGTCAGTGACCCGTTGGTGAGATAGACGCCAAAGGGGGTAGCCATTCCGCCGACGACCTTCGGTCGCAGAGGCATGCCTGCAGGAGCCACGAGGTCGGATGCGGAAATGATGCCAACCACCCTATGCCGCCCATCGACCACGATAAGAGACCCGGAAGCGCCTTCCAGGGCCCGAAGGGCTTCAGCCCCGGTTGAGAAGCCATAAATCTCGGTCGGCGACTGATTGATAAACGGTTCGACTGAACTAAAAACCGACGCCCCTGCGGATAGAGCGCAGCCGATCTCTACTTCGGTGATGGCTCCAACCAACAGCCCCTCCTTTTGAACCACCGGCAAGAGGCCTTGGCCCGTGTCTTGAAGCAATCTCGCGGCTCGGTCCAGGCTATCTTCCGGATTGAGGCATTCAGCTTGTCGCATCGACGCTCCGACGGGCAAGCGGAGGGCTTCAATCTGGTGTGGGACGGTCGCGGTAAACATGCTTCCTTCTCGCCTACGATCACGCCCGATGGTGGGTTCCAAAGCGGGTCTTATTGCCTGTAAAGGGTGTTACCTTGCCCGTCCTTCAGGCTCTTTTTGTCGGCTGAATAGGTCAAAACGATTCGTTTTTGCTTCTCCGAAGATGGAGCAAGTCCATTAATTTCGCCTACCTGCAACTCGACCTCGGTTGGATGCTCGACTAATCGCCCAGACGACTTGCTATTTTTCGGACCTGTAGCGTTGAGAACAAACGTATTATCGTCTTTAACTCTCAGTTCGAAGAAAAACGGTGATAAGTGCTCTTTGGCAAGATCTTTCAGTTGTTGGTCGCTGATCTTGGATTTCCAAGTAACGACTGTAGGTTTCTTCGAGACCTGCGAGCAGCCGACTAGGAGAGCTATGGTGCAAGCGAGCAAGGGAGGGCAACGATTCATCGACCTCCTTATTATTGCCCAATGTCGGTAGCGGCGAGCCGGCAACGGTATCCTTCCTCCATGGGCAACTTCCTGGTAGGCATTATCATGGGGAGCGAAAGCGATCTCGAAGTCATGAGTGCCGCCGAAGAAACAATGAAAGAATTTGGGATCAGCTATGAGTTGTCTATTGTTTCCGCGCATCGAACTCCGGAGCACATGGTCGAGTACGCCAGGTCCGCTAAAGGCCGAGGGTTGAGGGTCATCATTGCGGGAGCAGGAGGGGCGGCTCATCTCCCCGGAATGGTGGCCGCGCTCACCTTGCTTCCCGTGATCGGGGTGCCAATTCCATCGAAAGCCCTCTCAGGAGTCGACAGCCTCTATTCCATTGTTCAAATGCCGGCGGGGATCCCGGTTGCCACCGTAGCGATTGGAAATGCACGTAACGCCGGGTTACTGGCAGCGCAAATTCTCGCCCTCGGCGACCAAAAGCTAGCTTCAAAACTCGAGAGGTTCAGGAAGACCCAAACCGAAACCGTTCTGGAGCGAGGACAAGCAACCCATCGAAGCGGATGAAGCTACTTGCTCATCTGCAGCAGAATATCGTAGGCAAGAGGATCGAGAATCACGAACTTGACGTAAAAACGGACCTTATCATCGTCTTTCATCGATTTCACATCGATGCCCGGCTGGGAAGCGCTCGGGTCCAGGAGATTCATGGCGACCTTCCTCTGGCCCGCATCAAGCGTTGAGTTAAAGGCTTTCAATACCAGGTCCGCATTATCATCGGCGACCGCTCGGCGCTTCAGCCCGAACATGGTGAAGGTAGTGATCGCCTCTTTCAAGAGCTCACGGGTGGGCACCTTCCCCTTGTCCTCCGCTTCCTTGAGCGCTTCATCGACCTTCGGCTCTAGCTTTCTTAGATAATCGAATTCAAGCTTTTCCTGTTCGCGAACCGCTTGCCTCCCTTTTTCGACGGCGGGCAGAATTTTTCTCATCTGGTCTTTCGTGAGCAATAGAGGGAGCATCTGGTTCATCAAGTCCAGCTTCCTCATCTTGATTAGAATCTGATCGCTTTTCTTGGCTCTCTCTTCCTGAGTAACTTGGCTGAAAGCGCAGAGGGTCGTTGCAATAATAAAGAGGGCGGCTAGTGCGAAACGAGTTTTCATAATCTGTACCGTGTCTACTCTCTTGGGACGTTTGTCGCTCCTTAGACGTTTCTCGATCTCCCCTTGCCGGTTGAAGAGGAGGCCATTCGGGCTTGACGCCGAATCGCACTGGCCGCTACCAGGAATAATTCCTCGACATCCGAGGAAGCCCCAGCGAGCCACGGAGTCTTTCTGCTTTGCTTGAGAAGCTCGATCGCCTCCGGTTCCCTCGCCGAAGAATACAGATCAAGCGCGGTCCGTAGACGCTTGTTTCCGCGAAGGACTGATTTTAGGCGCTCCAGCAAGGCTGCATCGCGCGACATGCCATCGAGAAGCATTAACCGATAGGTCTCTTGTTCGACGCCAAGAATTCGGGCGACTCCGAGCAGGCAACGACGGCGAGTGATGACCGACACACAATGCGCGGCGACTTTTAGAATTCGCGGAATGTCGGTCTCGTCTCCCACGCATCCAAGGGCATAGGCGACCTCGCTGGAGGCTTCGTCGTCGTACCAATCGAGCGATTGCCGCAAAGCCTCGGATGATTCCCTCAAATTTAGTTCCTCGATCGCCTCGGCGGCGGCGATGCGAACGCTTGGATAAGAGTCGAGCAGAGCGTCGGCGATCGCAGCACCAGCCTCCACCGCCCGAAGAAGCCGAAGGGCTTGCAAAGCGGCGCGGCGCATGTCGGGGTCTTGGGGTTGAATGGCGGCCTGGATAAGGGGCGGAACGGCATCCTGGCTTCCGATGCGACCCAAGGCTCGTGCGGCTGCGCGTCGCGTCAACGAGCGAGGACTTTCCAGATAGCGGCACAGAGATGCGACGGCCCGAGGATCTCCGAGCTCGCCCAACGCTTCGATGGTTTCCTCTTCAACGAGGTCCGGATGTTCTTCCAGCTGGTGAATGAGCGCCTCAACCGCCCTGGAGTCCCCTAGCTTGGCGAGTGACGATGCGGCTTGCCGCCTCAATCTGGGAGAGGGATCGTGCAAGGCTTTCAAGATCTCATCTGCGGCAACTCCAAACTGTTGGATCCCTGCACTCTCCATGGCGCTCTCCCGCGTAGCCACGTCTGAGCTTCGAGTGAGCTGTTGCAAAGCTCGGTAGCCTTTAGGAGTCCATTGTCGAAGCTGGCGCAGGGTTCCCCTAATCGACACCGACCCTGACTCTTGGACGCCAAGCAGAAAAAACACGGCAAGAAAGCGCAAACTCATAGCAATAGCGAACGTAGCCTTGTAGGCTAGCTCGGGAACGAGAACGCCGCGAAGGGCGCTCATGGCGAAAGCACCGGCGAGAGGAGAGATTGCTCCCACGATTGCCTGCAAAGCGAGTCCAACGCCTATGTAATTCGCACGATCATCCGGGTCAGCAGTGGCAAGAAGCAAATTGAATTGGCAAACGCCGATGCCTCCCCAAACCACTCCGACGAATAGATGGCCGGAAATGAGAATGATCGCATTGCGTAAGTCTTCACCAGGCACACAGAATAGCCAGACCACAGGTGTGAAAAAGAGTCCTGATGCAAGAATGGCGATGATAGGTTTATTGCCGTACTTGTCAGATAAATAACCCCACATCCGAGCCGATAGCACATTCCCGGCCGCATGCATGAGAGCAGTCGTCTGTAAAACCGTGAAGGGCATGCGCAAGCTCTCGAGAGCAAATGCCGAGAATAGATTCCCGGCGAACGCCTGGCCAGCGACGAACACGACAAAGAAGATGAGCACGGCTCTAAACCGGCGATCGCCAATAGGACGCTTCAGATCGAGCAACGCCTGGCGGAGGGGCACATGAATGGGGCTTTCGCGGGCAGTGTCGGACATACGGTTGAAGAAAAGCAGACTAAATCCTGAGCACACCACTCCCAGCGTGAAGATGGCTGTGTATCCAAGCTTCTCGTGGTCGCTTCGCTTGAAGGCGTCCAGAATAAATCCGCCCAGTAGCCCCACGATTGCCCCGGAGGCGGCGGCGATCGAATTTCTTCGGCTAAAGAACCACCCTCGCGAATTGCTTGGAACCATTTCCGCGAGCCAATCATTGAAGATCGGCTGGACGATCTGCACTGCGGCAGAAGCGATCGCCACCGAACTAAACAAAATGATGAGCTTTCCTGACGTCGAGATCGGCAGAAAGGGAAGAGCGATAAGGGGAACGTAAAAGAGCCGCCATATCAAGCCGCCGGGGGTGACGAAACGTTTATAGCTGGAAAAGCTTCGGCCCCAAAGGGCGCCGGGAATTTGTAGAAGGCCCAGAAAACTTGGAACCGCCGTCATCACCCCGATCCAAACATCCCCGCCTCCGAGATATCTGATAAATCCAACCAGGAATGAGCCCGTGACGAGGGTTCCGAAGGCAGTCGCGAAAGCCGCATCCACATTCGCGCTGCGAAGCGTACGGAGATTTTGCAGGCGGTTCGGGGCGACGGCAGCCATTGGCGGTACCTATTATTGTGCGCCTAACCGGGCCGTATTCTCGGAAGGATTTTATGGACGGTTACTTAATTGCGGCAAAAATGCGAACCTCAAAAAGGTGAACTCCGACATTGGCGCTGTTGTAGAGCATGTTGACGCGAACATAGCGAGCCGTAATTGGACCCACTTGATGAATGTCGCCCGCTGCCGTTGCCGGTTTGGTGTTGTGGCTCATATCGACGATTTGAGTCCACACTTTTGCGTCGAGGGAAGCGTCGACGGTGTACTGATAGTATCGCTCACCATCACGGTAGGGAAAGACTTGAATTCGCCCGATGTTTTTAGATGCTTGCAGGTCGATCTGCCACCATTGGGGGTACGGGCTGGCTGCCCAGTAGGGTCCCGACGCATATCCGTCGACCGCATGCGTAGGGTCGCCGCCGGGCTCAGAGTGGCCGGAGTCGCTGGCCGGTTTGCCCACTGCGATTCCTCGATCGATTTCCCTAGACGCAGTGGTTCCGTATGACGATAGGAGGGATCGTGCGAAGGGGATCGTCGTTCTTGGTCCCATTGCCGCGACTGGGTGCCGATGATTTACGCGATCTAACTCGACCTTCTCGATCGTTCGCTGATAGCTCGCCGGGTCTCGGCCACGCTTGTAGCGGCTCAAGAAATAAGTCAACCGGTATTCATAGAAGTCTTTGACCAGGCCGCTCCATTCCTTGGCAGCGTAATCATGAAGTTCGGGGCCACCCCAAAGCGTGACTTGCATGCGAGCATTATCCTCCAAGAGGTCTTTTTCTTCCTGCGTTTTCCCCCAACCACGCGCGTCTGAAATCCATTTAGACAGCCTGTATTCAGGGCGGCTCGCGAGTAAAGCGTCGAGATCGTCCAAGGTCCCTTGAAGCGCCTCGGTCTCGAGGCTATATGCGTCCTTGGAAGTCCATGCACCATAGAACCTGGCTTCGGCGCATTTCGCCAAGTACCGCTTCATCACATCCACAAGATCGCGTCGAAACAAGTCACTTCGGCCGAAGTGTGAAGATTCTTTAACAAACAACTCTGCCAGATGACGGCTTTCCTGAAGACCGGGTCCCGGCTCGCCGACATTATCGAGGGTTGGCCTCCGTGTATAAAACACGCCCGCTCCCCCGCCTGAATAGACCTGTGTAAGCAACTCTTGCCAAGCCTGCTCCATGCCCGGCGTTGTCTCGCCGTATCTACAAAGCACATAGTTGCGCAACCAACCTCCCAGCCGTGCGGGGCTTCCGCCGCGCATCCACATCAGGTCGGTAACCAACTCGTAAACGACGGAATTCTGCTCGATGCCTTCGGGAGTGATGCCCATTCCAACCATCTGGCCGCGCGAGGGGTCGCTCCTCGCCTTATCCCACGCATCGACGTAGTGCTGCAAGTTTCCAAACAGGGAGGTGTTCTGCCCAAAATTGTGTAAGACGCACCAGATCCATTGCTTTTCCCGCACTGCGGCATGCGCTCGCCAGACCTCCATCATTTCGCAAGCGAGGTCGATGATAATCATGCGATCGTTCGGCACCGGCTTCAGAAACGCTTCGACCTCAGGTCCCTTCCAGTAATCTCTCTCATTCAGGAAGAGCCAACCTTGCATCACCCACGTACCTTGCTGATCGCCTGCCAAAATTGATTTATAAATTGCTTCGCCGACATCGGATAGATCTCGAAGCTTGGTAGCCTGGGGAAACTGAGGCGGCATTTCGTTGAAAACGTCGGCTAGGTAAAGATGCGCCGATTCACCAAACACGTCACGATAGGTTTTTAGGAACTTCGCCCCGATTTCGGTAAACAAGGGATCGCGCGGACTCAGGAGATAGGTCGGCTCGAAACCTGCCCAAGCCGCCGAACGGGTGATCTGGGCACTCGGCCTTTTCCGCGCAAATTCGCCCGGAACGAATCCTGAGAATGCGGGAGTCACTGGCTTCATACCCAATTCGAGCTCGCGCTTCAGGATTTTTCGTTGCAATTGGACTTGGCCATCGAGCCAACTTTGTGGCAGAGGTCCCATGTGGCTATTGATGTTGCCCATTCGATGCCAAGGAAGGAACGCCGGTCCCGTGAAATACCCCTTAGGAGGGCGATTCCTTCCTCCCCCTTCTAAGGGCCGGAGAGCGCGATCTTGCTCGCGCGCTTCCAAAACTCCCAAATCCTCGTCGGTCAAGCCGTATTCATGCCAAACTTGTTGCCAAACCGCCTCCTGACCCGACATGGCGAGCGGCATGTTGATCCCATGCAGAGCCATCCAGTCGATCTCGCGCTCCCAACGCTTCCAGTCCCACCACACCATCGTGTAACCGAAGGTGCAGACGTTAAAATAGTGGCGGTAACGCTGGGGGCAAACCACCTCCGTTGGGCTTGAATCGGGAAGTCGCCTTGGAAGATTAAGCTGGGAACCTTCCCACGTGACGAGGCAATGACATGCCTTCTTGAGATAATCGTAAGCTCCTCTCGACATCGCGACGCCCGAGCTGCCTTCGACATACACCCGTCCACCGCTCGCACGCACGCGATAAACGTCCAAACCATTTTTCGCAGGAGCTTGAATGAGCTCAAACTCTCGGCTTCTGGTCCCGAGCAATCGCTTGAGAACACCTTTTGCCGCGCTAACCTCGTCTGCCTGGGCCAGGGTGGCAACGAAGGCGAGGAATGTTAATGTGACCGTACGCAACAGCGAATGGACTTGCATGTGAAGGTGAGCTTATCGTGGCACAATGAGCCATGCCGGATCACCTCCTGGGCGGTCGAATGCAGCGGGAAATCGAAGAACAAGCCGAGCTCCTCGAACGAAACTCAGAAACCTATGCGCAAAATCTCAAATCCATCTTTTCTGGACGCGCGTTCGAGATGGTCCTCTTTGCGGCCCGAGGCAGCTCGGATAACGCGGCTCTTTACGGGCGCTACCTGGCGGAGATCTTCCTTGGGATTCCGGTTTGCCTGGCCGCTCCATCGGTGATCACGAAATACGGCGGCGACCCTCGCTATTCCTCATGCTTGGCGGTAGGCATTTCGCAATCGGAGGCGAGCGACGTAGGGGCGGTTTTGCGACAAGCGCGGGCGCAGGGCCAGTTCGCACTTGCGATCACAAACTCGCCCGGTTCGCCGATTACTTCGATCGCCCACGAAACCCTGCTTCTGGACGTCGGCGAGGAGCGTTCGATCGCCGCTACCAAGACCTATAGCGCCTCACTACTTGCATTAAGAGCGCTTGCTCTTGCTTTGGGAGCGAACCTTGAATCGCTCGATGGATGGCTCCCGAACGATCAATGGCTTGGCACTTCGCGCGGGCTCGCACGCGATTTCGCGCCTGAGCTTATCGAGCGCGGAAATCGTATTTGCTTTAGGGCGAGGATTTTCCTTCGCGTCCGCCCACGAGCTGGCCCTCAAGCTCATGGAGTGCGCGTTGATTCCCGCCGTATGCTTCTCCACTGCCGACTTTCAGCATGGTCCGATGGCACTTGCCGATCAAAAAACGCTTGCCGTCGTCTTTGGCGAACCACCCGCCGGGTTGGAATCCACCGGATGCCGGATTCTAACGGTTCCGGAGTCGGGTAATGATCATCGGAGCGTGTTTCGAGAAGCCATATTTGCCCAGTGCCTCGCGCTTGAAGCGGCAAGATTCAGGGGAATCGACCCCGACCAGGCTCGCCATCTGCACAAAGTGACGCGAACCTTGTAGGATAGCAAGCGGTGCTGAGAATAGGACTGGTTGGATGCGGGTTTATGGGGAAGATGCACGCGAGCGTCTATCAACTACTCGACGGAGCCAAGCTCGTTGCCGTCGCGGACCGGAAGCAGGAAAGGGCGGATAAATTTGCTCGGGACTTCGGGGGAGCAAGCTATCCTAGTCTGAGCTCATTGCTGGAGAGCGAAGAGGTCGACGCGGTGGACATTTGCCTGCCCACCTTCCTCCATTCGGAAGCGACGATCGAAGCGGCGCGAGCAGGCAAGCACATCATTTGCGAGAAACCGATGGCCCTTCGCCTCGAAGAAGCTAGCCGTATGGAGGAGGCGTGCAAAACCGCAGGAGTGCGGCTCATGATTGCGCACTGCATCCGATTCTGGCCCGAGTATGCGCTTCTCAAGCAGATCATCGAGGATCGGCGCTTCGGCAGCTTACTCTCGCTCAATCTTACACGTTACGGCGAATTTCCCACCTGGTCTTCGGATAATTGGCTCGCCGACGAAAGCCTATCGGGAGGCGGAGTGCTCGATATGCACATTCACGATACCGACTTCGCCCTTTACGCCCTCGGCGAGCCAAAACAGATGGTCTCTTTCGGAACTGTCGACGAGCGAGGTCCAAGCCATGCGTTCACCACCATGCTCTATCCAGAATGCATCGTCCACCTTGAAGGGGGCTGGAATCTTGCCGAGAAGACGCCTTTCAAAATGTCTTTTCGCGCGGTTTTCGAGCGCGGCTCGGCGATCATGGATGATGGCCCCATGATGCTGTACGCAGACGGCAAAGATCCTCAAAAACCGGACTTTCCCAAGATGGAGGCGAGTGGGGGCGGCAACATCTCCGACCTTGGCGGCTACTATCATGAACTTAAATACTTTCTCGATTGCGTTTCGGGGGGCCAGCCGCTTGCTCGCGCAACTCCTGAATCTGCCCGCCTCTCCGTCGCCACCGTATTAGAGGAGATACGGCAAATCAAGGCGAACCAAATCTAGCGAATGATTTCCGCCATCGCACTGATCGGAACTTTCCTTATGTCCCAAAATCTTAACGACTGGGAGAACCCTGCACTCGTCGGGCTGAACCGCGAACCGCCTCGAACACCGGCCGCGCCATACCCGGACATCGACACAGCCAAGGCGGGGAAGACTTCACCCTTCGTGGTCTCCCTCAATGGCTCTTGGAAGTTCCATTGGGTGGGCAAGCCGGATGACCGGCCGATGGATTTCTGGAAGCCGGAATCCGATGTCGGCGGATGGAAAGAGATCCATGTTCCTTCATGCGTAGAGGTGGAAGGATACGGCATTCCAATCTACACGAACATAACTTTTCCATTTCCTGCGAACCCGCCCCATATTCCGCACGATTACAATCCGGTGAGTTCTTATCGGAGAGAATTTGCCGTACCGACTGCGTGGATTGGGCGAGAGGTTTACGTTCGGTTCGCCGGAGTGTATTCATTTTTTTACGTGTGGGTGAATGGGCAAAAAGTTGGCTTCAGCAAGGACAGCCGCACCGCCGCCGAGTTCGACATCACCAAATACGTTCGCTCGGGCAATAACGTACTCGCGGTCGAGGTCTATCGTTGGTCGGATGGGAGTTATTTGGAAGATCAGGACATGTGGAGATTGAGCGGCATTTACCGCGATGTCGAATTGATCGCAATGCCAAAGGCCCAGATTCACGATTTCTTCTTACACGCCGATTACGATCCGGCCAAGAAAGAGGGCAAGATTCGGGGGACCGTCGAAATCCGGAACTTGGGTGAGGGGAAGCGGCTCGAAATAGCCGACCTTCGAATCTTCGACAGGCAAGGCCGTAACATTCCAATTTTGCCTTTCGTCGACGGCAAGCCCGTCGAGAGCCAGCCGGACGTAGCGCTGGACGTTCCGGCTGGTAAGTCGACAAGGGTGACTTTCGAAGCGTCTGTTCCAGGTATCGAACCATGGTCGGCCGAAAATCCCAACATTTACACGGCGGTAATTTGCGCCTTTAGCCTCGACGAAAAGGTCATCGATGTTCGCACTTGCAAGATCGGATTCCGCACCGTCCAAATCCGAGATCGTCAGCTTTTCATCAATGGGGCTTCGGTGAAGATCAAAGGAGTGAACCGCCACGAATTCGATCCGGACACCGGCCAAACGGTATCTCGGGAGCGGATGATCCAGGACATCATGCTGATGAAGCAATTCAACATCAACACCGTTCGGTGTTGCCATTACCCGAATCAGCAAGCTTGGTATGAGCTTTGCGACGAGTATGGGCTGTATGTGGTAGACGAAGCAAACATCGAATCCCATGGCATGGGGTATTCGTTTGAGCGGTCGCTGGGCAATAATCCGGCTTGGCAAGCAGCGCACGTCGATCGCGTCCAGCGCATGGTGGGAGCGGAAAAGAATCATCCCAGCGTTATTTTCTGGTCTCTTGGCAACGAAGCCGGCCCCGGGGTCAATTTCGTAGCAGCGGCCAAAGCGGTCCGCGAACTCGACACCAGCCGTCCGATCCATTACGAGCGATATAACCAAGTGGCCGATGTCGACAGCACGATGTATCCCGACGTCGATTCGTTGCGCGCCGAAGGGCAAAGCAAGGATCCGAAGCCGTTCTTCGTCTGTGAATACGCCCACGCGATGGGGAACGCGGTCGGTAACTTGGCTGAATATTGGGAAGCTTTTTATTCGAGTCCCCGTCTGATCGGGGGATGCATCTGGGATTGGGTCGATCAAGGACTTCGCAAGCTGACCGATGAGCCGCCGGGTCCTGATGGAAAACTACGCTGGTTCTACAGCTATGGGGGCGACTGGGACGATCATCCAAACGACGGCCCGTTTTGCGGCAACGGCTTGATTCTCCCGGACCGCCAGATCACGCCCAAGCTTTGGGAAGTTAAGAAGATTTATCAGCCTGTGCGTTTCGAAGCGGTCGACCTCGCGAAGGGCTTGGTGCGGATTACCAATCTTTACGCATTCACCAATTTATCCCGGTTTGGCCTACGCTGGGGATATCGGCAGGACGGCGTTCCAATTGCCAAGGATTCCAAGCAGACTCTGGATTTAGCCCCGGGCCAGAGCAAGATCGTTGAAATGCCGTCGGCCAAGTTCGCCGCCAAGGCCGGCCAAGAAACTTTCCTGAAGGCCTGCTTCTATCTTAATCAGGACGAGCCTTGGGCGAAAGCGGGGCACGAGATTGCATGGGCTCAATTCGCTGTTGGTCGGCAAGATGCCGACCCTACGGCCCCCCTCTCAAGCTTGCCCGAGATCGAAGTTACGGAAATCGGCCATGTGATCCGCATCTTAGCGGCCGGCTTCGAAATCAGTTTCGACGAGCAACGCGGCACGATTGCTTCTTGGCTCGTCGCAGGTAAAAATCTGATGTCTGACCAAACGGACGTTCCCGGCCCATTGCTGAACGTCTTCCGCGCCTTTACCGATAATGACGTCTGGTTTCAGAAGAGTTTTTGGGCTTCAGGTCTAGGCTCGCTGTCTCATCGCGTTGAAAAATGCAACTTTGCGCGATTAAGTGGCGGCGCCGTTCGAGTCATCGTCGAATTTGACTGTCGCGGCTTCAAAGGCGCCGGTTTTCGGCAGTTTGCAAACTACACGATCTTGGGCGATGGAACGGTTGTGCTCGACAGCCAGCTTGAACCAGTGGGTACCTTACCGCCCTTGCCTAAAATCGGTTTCCAGATGAGGCTCGCCCCTTCCTTCGACACGCTCACATGGCTGGGCAGGGGTCCGTTGGAAAGCTACCCAGACCGCAAGCAAGCGATGGATATCGACCTATACAAGGGCAAGGTCGACGAACAGTTTCAGGAATATTTACGGCCCCAGGAAAACGGCAACAAAGAGGACGTCCGCTGGGCGACCTTGACTGATGCCACGGGAACTGGTCTGCTCGTTCAGGCGAGGGGCCACCTAGCCCTTACCGCGTCTCATTTTCTGGCATCCGATTTGGACGACGCAAGGCACGAGGACGGGGAGCCGAGAAAATTTAAGCGGCCTCAATCGCGAAGAGAGGTCATTCTCGCCTTGGACGCCCAGCAAATGGGGCTTGGCGGCGGATCTTGCGGCCCTCCGCCGCTCAAGAAATATCAGCTCTTAGCGCACCCTATGCACTTTCGAGTTATTTTTAGGCCAGTCATTCCCGGCACCACGGCGGGTGAGCTTGGACGGTTGGTGGCGCCCGTTGCAGAAATGCCCGAGATCGAGCGCGACGAGGCGGGCAATATTCGAGCCCAAAACTTGAGCGCGGGGTCGAAGGCGGTGCTCCATCTCAACGGCAGGCAGCAGAAGTCTGACCGGGTAGCAGCCCCTCTTGGCGGGCTGCTCGAAGCTTATTCCGAAGCGGCGGACATGTTTTCGAGCCCGACAGTTTTTAAGCAATTCAATCCTATCGTTCCGGTCGCTCGCTTAGCCAAAAAAGGCTGGAAAGCGACCGCCGACAGTGAAGAGGCGGGGGAAGGCGAAGCAAGTCATGCGATCGACGGAGATCTCGAAAGCTTCTGGCACACGGCCTGGCAAGGAAAGCCGCCGCCTCATCCCCATCAGCTCCTGATCGACCTTGGCAAGGCGGAGACCGTGATTGGCGTGGAATTGGTGCCTCGACAACCATCCCCCAATGGGCGCATTGCCTCGTTCGAGTTGTACGGAAGTCTGGATGGCAAGAGCTGGGGCAGCGCCTTGGAAGCCGGAACACTCGCTAATACATCCGTGCCAAAGCGCCTCCTGTTTCCCAAAGCTGTTACAGTTCATTTTTTCCGGCTCGTCGCGCTCTCTGAGGTTAACGGCCAACCATGGAGTTCGCTCGCTGAATTCGAAGTCCTTACCGCGCCAAAAGAACTAACAAAACCATGATCGCAACTGCCCTGATTTTTATGATGGCTTCGCAAGCCCAGGAGCCAGCTCTCATCCCAACACCGGCAAGGCTGGAAATTAAGAGCGGCTCATTCAACCTGAGCGAGTCCACGCGCGTCCTCATCGATCCGCAAGCAATTAATCTAAAAACCGCCGTGGCCGAACTCCTTGGACGAGCGCTCCGGGCTCGGAAGTCAAGTCGGAATAAATTGCACCTTTCCATCGAAAAAGATCGAACTTCGATGGGGGAAGAGGGTTACCACCTCAGCGTTAAGCCGAGTGAAATCACGATCCAATCGGCCACTTCAAAAGGACTCTTTTACGGGCTGCAAACGTTGCGCCAGCTCTTGCCCGCATCCATCTACGGCGGAGCCCAGGCATCCGTATGGGCAATTCCTTGCGTGGAAATCGATGACTGGCCCAGGTTCCCCTGGCGAGGGCTGATGATCGATAGTTCGAGGCACTTCATGCCCAAATCCGAGATCCTGAAATTCGTTGACCTTCTCGCTATGCACAAGATGAACGTGCTGCACCTCCATCTGGTCGACGATCAAGGTTGGCGCATCGAAATCAAGCGGTATCCCAAACTGACGGAAATCGGATCCAAGCGAGATTTCGATTCACAAGGCCATTTCGGCGATGAGCTATACGGCGGAAAGAAGCACGGAGGGTTTTACACTCAACAAGATATTCGTGACATCGTGCGCTATGCGAGGGAGCGCTACATCACCGTCGTGCCCGAGATCGAAATGCCCGGACATTCTCAGGCGGCAATCGACGCTTACAATGAATTGGGTACCGGCGACCGCCCAGGCGTAACGGACGAGTGGGGCAGCCACGGCAACGTTTACAACGTCAACGAGAGCACGATCAAATTCCTTCAGAACGTGCTGAAGGAAGTCATGCAGCTCTTTCCCAGCAAGTTCATTCATATCGGCGGGGACGAGGTGTCCCACGATCAATGGCAGCTCAGCCCTTCCGCGCAGGCTCTTAAGAAAGAGCGTGGCCTCAAGGACGAGCAGGAGCTACAGAGTTGGTTTATTCGCCAGATGGACGCTTTTCTCGCAGATCATGGACGAAGATTGATCGGTTGGGATGAGATTCTGATGGGCGGCCTCGCTCCCGGAGCCACGGTGATGTCTTGGCGCGGGATCGACGGAGGTATCGCCGCCGCCAAGGCCGGACACGATGTCGTCATGGCGCCCACCAGCCACACTTATTTCGACTACTATCAATCGAAATTCAGAGCCAAGGAGCCCCCGGCCGGAGGTGGATATTTGCCCCTCGAGACCGTTTATCAATTCGATCCCGTACCGAGCGTGCTTTCCGATGCCGAAGCCAAACATATTCTAGGTGGGCAGTGCCAATTGTGGGCGGAATATATTCCGACCCCCAGCCATCTGGAATATATGGCGTTTCCTCGTGCCGCTGCCCTCGCCGAGGTTGTCTGGTCGCCTAAGAAGTCGCTCGATTTCGCCGATTTTCGCGCCCGGCTCGTTCAACATCTCAAGCGGCTGGATGTCCTCGAGGTGAACTACCGAAGGCTAGACCCGCCCATGCCCGCTCCGATCGGCCACTGGTCACCGGCAGAAGTGTCGGAGCAGCTTCAAACCAAGGAATGGGAGGCCACGCCGGCATTGCATGGCGCCGGCACGTACGACGTTCTGTTTGAATACACGGTCGGGGAATGCAGGCTGGACATCGCTTGGGTCGAGTTGCTGGAAGATGGTAAGACGATTGCTCGCGACGCTCATGATGGCCGCACCGGGGCCCAGGATATGAAGAACCAATACCGATTGACCTTGGCCGATCAAAAGCCCGGCAGCACCTATCTTGTTCGAGCGGGAGTCCGCAGCGATGGCGGCACTGACTCGAGCGGCGATGTATACTTCATCCGCTCTCCCTAGCCGGCAAATCGGCGCCCGAGACCACGCGGCTCCGGAAATGCTCATCGGGCCATTCCGCGATTCGGGCCACCTCCTCATCGGTCAGCCAGTTGATCTTTTTGCCTGTCGCCAATGCTCCTAGAATGACGCGAGCGGCCTTTGCCGACATCATGCAAATCGCCTTAATCTCGGCTGGAGTTTTACCCAGGGCGATTAATCCATGGTTCTGCAGCCAAATGCACTTTGGCCACTGGCCATACCGCCCCGAGAACTCCGCGGCTGCTGTGCGAATCCCTTTGGCAAGCGGAAGTCCTGGAAAAAAATATGGAACGAAACAGGATGCCGGCCCGCAGAATACGATTTCGTCGGGAAACAATCGGCGCCGAGCAAAGTCTTCTGCCTCTCGAAGCGCGAGGACGCTCAATAGAGTCGTCGGATGGGTGTGTGCTACGAAGCTCACTCCGGACAGGCCCAAGAGCTCGGCATGCATAAAAGATTCGGTCGAAGGCAAATGCGAAGACTCAGGATGGAGTCGCGCCTCATTGAGCATCGCTCGAACCAATTCCTCGTTCGGCTCGGCCGCGTCTGGCGCAAGTAGACCCAAAGTCCGCTCTCGATCCATGAGGACGAAGCCATCGGCTTTTATGTGATCCATCGATTGGCCGCTAGCCTTGATCCAGAACTCCTGACCTTCGCCGAAGCTGACATTTCCCTCTCCGAGACAACATAGGTCGTTCGCCGGGCTGCCAAGCCACCTTGCAAGGTCCACCAGCTCATCGGGAGGATGCATGAAGCGATTATGCCCGAGTAAGGGCAGGTTGCAGGATGAAAGGCGAGCGGTCGCGAACTGTGCATCAATGAGAGCTTTGCCGCTTACCATCCCCCTCGTCTGCGGGCTCCTCGCGGGCTGCACGAACCAAAACGAGCCACGCACCGCCAACCACCAAGCGTCAACCGCAGACGCCGGCCATCTCGAAGTCGCCGCTTTCCAGGGTGGTTATGGGATCGACTTCTATGAGCAAGCCGCCCGAGAGTACGAGCAAAAAACCCCTGGCCTAAAAATCAAGGTGTCCGGCAACCCGCGCATATGGGAGCAACTCAGACCACGATTCATCGGTGGCAATCCTCCCGACCTGTGCTTCCCCGGCTGGGGAATGGACCACTGGGCGCTTGCCGAGGAAGGGCAGCTCATGGACCTCACGGAAGCGCTCAAAGGCAAGGCGGCTGAGGGTGGTGGAACCTGGGGAGAAACCTTCGAGCCGGCCATCCTCAAGCTTGGCCAGCTTGAAGGAAAACAATACGTGTTGCCTTATTACGTCATGCTTTTTGGCTGGTGGTACGACCCCGGAGTATTCGCGAAAAACGGATGGAAGCCACCGGCGAATTACGACGAGCTGCTTACGCTTTGTGAAAAGATTAAGGCAAAAGGCATCGCCCCGATTACCTACCAGGGCAAATATCCGTATTACATGATCGACGGCATGTTGCTGCCTTGGGCTTATTCTATAGGCGGCGCAGAAGCGGTCAAGGCCGCGCAAAACATGGATCCTGGAGCATGGAAGTCGCCGGCAATCCTCCAGGCTGCGAAAATGATCGACGACCTCAATAAGAAGGGCTACTTCGAAAAGGACGCGGTCGCGATGAGCCACACCGAATCGCAACAAGAGTTCCTGCACAGCAAGGCGGCCATGATCCCTTGCGGCACATGGCTGTATTCGGAGATGAAGAACGTCATGCCCGCTGGTGCCAAGATGGAGTTTCTCCTTCCCCCGGCGGTAAGCCCGGGCAAAGGTGATCCCTCATCCATCTTGATCGGCATCGAGCCGTGGATGGTGCCAAGTGCGGCCAAGAATAAGGACGCTGCGATCGGCTTATTCAAATACATGACGTCCCTCTCCAAAGCAAAGCAGTTCGTCGAGCAAAAAGGCACCCTCATGGCCATTAAAGGCAGCGATCAGGCCAAGCTTCCTGAGGTGCTCGTCACGCCCGCTCGGCTCTTCAAAGCGAGCAAGGGGGTGTGGGCCGTGCAATACCGCCAGTGGTATCCGGCCTTCAGTACCGAAATCGAGAACGCTCTAACCGCCATGCTGAACGGCCGGCTCACTCCCGAAGGCTTCTGCGACCGAGTCGAGGCGGCGGCGGAGAAAACGCGGCAGGATAAGAGCATCCCGAAACACAAAGTTTCTTAGCTCCGTCCCAACTTACCAGCGAGAGAGGTGCGTCTTAGGACAGAGAGATCGTGTGATTATCGATCCGAAGTAAAGGAGCTTCAAATGCGCAACTCGATAAAGCTGATGTCTGTCGCGCTCTTGACCGCAGGGGCGCTGGCCCTCGCCAAGGCGCAATACCATGTTCGAAACCTCGTCTCGGACGGTACCGTCGCCGCAGACCACATCGACCCCAATCTCGCCAATGCCTGGGGCATCGCGATGAGCCCCACCGGCCCATTCTGGATTGCCGATAACCACACCGGGCTGTCCACGGTCTACGATTCGACCGGAACCCCCTATCCGCCCGGCAACCCTCTCATCGTCAGCATCCCGCCCGCTGGCGCATCTGCCCCCACCGGGATCGTTTACAACGGCGGAACCGGCTTTATGGTGTCCAAGGGTGGCAATAGCGGACCTGCCCGCTTCATCTTTGTGACTGAAGACGGAACCATTTCCGGCTGGAATCCCAGCGTAGACGCGGCGAACGCGGTTCAGACCGGTGCAAAGTTGAACGCCGTCTACAAGGGCCTCGCCATCAATCAAGAGGGGACTAGAATCTATGCCACCAACTTCCACGATGCCCTAATCGACGTCTATGATTCAAATTGGAACCTCGTCGACGCGCTGAAGGATAAGAACATGCCAAAAGGCTATGCGCCGTTCGGGATTAGGATGTTTGGCAATGATCTGATGGTGACTTACGCTAAGCAAAATAAGGAGCGCCATGACGACGATCCGGGGCCGGGAAATGGATACGTGGATGTGTTTGGCGCAGGCCAGCACCGGGCACGGCGGCTGATCTCTCGCGGAGCGCTCAATTCACCGTGGGGCCTTGCCATCGCTCCCGCTAACTTCGGAAGTTTCAGCAACGCTTTACTGGTCGGCAACTTCGGCGACGGGTGGATTAATGCCTACGACCCCTCGAACGGCAGCTTGCTCGGATATCTCACCGACGAAAGTAGAAGTCCAATCGTGGAAGATGGCTTGTGGGCCCTAACGTTCGGAAACGGCAGCCTCGGCGGAGATGCCAACAAGCTGTATTTCACAGCCGGCCCAGACCACGAAGATCACGGCCTGTTCGGCAGTATCAGCGCGCCGTAAGCTTGTCTCAGAACCCCTCTCCCTTCCCGTAATGTGGGGAGGGGAGACATTTACACTGGTAAACTCGCCCGCGAATGGCCACCAGCGCTCGCCGACCGTGCGACGAAGCACTTATCCGATCGGCCTCGACCGCAAGACCCTGCTCGGAAAGGACGCAACGGTGGGTGCTGGTGGCCACTATTCTCGGGTCCAGCCTGTCGTTCATCGATGGATCCGCCATAGGCGTAGCCCTCCCATCGCTCCAAAAGGAACTCGGTATACGCATTGCCGACGTCCAATGGATCGTCGAGGCATATGCGCTTTTCTTCGCGTCATTGCTTCTGCTCGGCGGCTCGCTGGGCGATCGATTCGGTCGGAGAAAACTGTTTGCGCTCGGGGTGCTCGTCTTCGCGGCTGGGTCGGCTTGGTGCGGTTTCTCGACCAACACGGCGGCGCTCATTGCGGGCAGAGCGATTCAGGGCATTGGGGCGGCCCTCGTCGCCCCCAATTCTCTTGCCATTATCAGCGCGGCTTTTCCCGAAAACGAGCGCGGTAGAGCTATCGGAATCTGGTCGGCCCTAACTTCGGTGGCGGCGGCTGCCGGTCCCCTCTTGGGAGGTTGGGTCGTCGAATACGTGTCTTGGCGATGGCTGTTCTTTATCAATATGCCAGTCATCGTAGCCATCTTGCTCGCAATACCAAAGGTGCCCGAGAGCAAGGATGAAGATGCGAGAGGCGGGTTGGATTGGGTGGGTCCACTGCTTGCCACGCTTGGCTTGGGTGCGTTCGTATACGGCCTCATTCAGTCCTCGACGCTTGGGCTAAGTTCGCCCGTCGTCATAGCCGGTTGCGTCGGCGGATTGATCGCCCTCGCATTGTTCGTTCTTGTCGAGGCGAGAGTGACTTCGCCGATGGTTCCTATCGGAATATTCAAGTCGAGAACATTCACCGGGGTAAACCTGCTTACCTTATCCCTGTATGCCGGGCTCAGCGTCATATTCTTCTATCTTCCGTTCAACCTCATCCAGGTCCGAGGGTATTCGCCCACCGCAGCCGGGGCGGCTCTCTTGCCAATGATCCTGATGATGTTTGTCTTTTCCGGATCGGCAGGAAAAGCGGCCGATCGATATGGAGCAAAACCGCTGCTCATTATCGGACCCATGGTCGAGGCAGTCGGATTTTGGCTTCTTGCCCAGGCACCCAAACACGCAAGCTTCTGGGTTTCGATCTTCCCCGCCAGTCTTGTGGTCGGCCTCGGCATGGCGATCAGCGTTGCTCCCCTGACGGCGACCGTCATGTCATCGGTTCCAAAGGGGAATATAGGAATCGCTTCGGGATTAACAATTTTGTCGCTCAGGCAGCCGAGCTCCTGGCCGTCGCCGTTATTGGAGCCGTTGTGTTCGTGGTGTTCAGCCACCAGCTGGAGGATCGTCTCCATCGCTTGGCCCTGCCCCGTGAGGTGGAACGGAAGATGCTGGCCCAAGCAAGCTCTTTGACAGAAATCAAGGTTCCGCCAGAGGCGGGGCGGGAAGGCCGGGCCGCGGTCCACGATTCGTTCCTCTCCGGCTTTACTGTCGCTGCCGATATCGCCGCCGCTCTCGCCCTCGGCGCCGCCCTCATCGCATGGCGCATGGTGGAGACCAAGCCCAAGCAGGCAATAGGGAAGTAGGGACGGGGTTCGGGCAAGGGGCCGAACCCCACTACCCAGACCCCAGCCGCTAACCCCGAGCCGGCCCGGCATCCTGACCGAGCTCGTTGCCTAGCATCTCTCCGGGCGAGACAACGTGCCATGCCGCGCGGCTTTAACGCGTCATGAGCCTACTAATTCAATAGGACGCCGCATCTCGTCGAGGTCGCAGAGTGCGAGCAGACGCAGCTAAGACGGTGGCGGATTACGGTTTATAGCATTGGATGACGAAATCCAGAACCGCGCCCCCATACCATGGAGCGCCTTTGCCGTCGGTCACGGTGCCGTCCAGGTTGACGGTGAGATGCTCGTCTTTACAGCTCGATTCCTTGTTGTCTTGGGGCGCGCATTCCATGGCTTCAACTTCATACGAGACGACCTCACCACGCTCGTTTAGCTGCGGCTCAATCCAACGGATGGGCACGCAATGGGTGGCGCATGTGGTGGTAGAAACGCTCATCTCGACCACGCAATTTTCATCGGCTAACGCTTCGTAGGCTTTTTTGATACCGTCCTTACCTGGCGCCTTCTTTGTGGTGATGCGCACGCCTGTCGACCGAAACATTTCATTGAGACAGCCGTTCTTAAGAACGTCCCAATGGCGGGTCGCGCCGCATCCATTGGGGCACCCTTGGCCGGGTCGATAGTCTAACCATGCAAGCCAATGCTCGAGAGAATAAAAGTCGGGCCGAATCCCTCGTTCATCTAGATGGAAATGCTTGTAAAGCCACTCCATATTGATGCGCACGGCATTGCCCACGCACTGGTTTTCTCCGCACGGCCGGGTCTTCATTTCCGAGTGCCCATGGGCCACCCCGCCTCGAGTGAAAGTTAAACCTATGTAGCTACCGGGATAGTAAACCAGCGGCGTATCCCAAAAATCATGGTGCAGTTCATAGCTCGCAGCGGTAACCGGCGCCGAGTCGTCGATGGGTGGTGCCTGCTGAAGGGGCTGGGACGTAAATGTTAAGCCGAACGCAATCCCTGTGACCTGCATGCCGTCCGGCGTGCCGAGCGGGAAGGTTATGGAGGTGAGCGGCTGTAGGAGGCCAACATTCTGCTCAGGATGAATCAGAATGTTGCGAATCTGCCATTGACCCAAGACGTTGAGGTTGCAAAACAAGTCTTGGGATTGTGATGGCGCTGAGATTTGCATAACACCCCAACCCGAGTTAGGGATTTGAATGTCATCGAATCGTACATCGAGCTGCTGGAAGTGCACTACCTGAGTAAGGCGGCTCATCGGGTTCCGTAGCGGAGCCCAAGCGAGCGCGCAAAGTAATACTATCGGAACGCTAATCAATCGATTCCCTCCTGGCTTGAGCTAAGAACTGTCATGCTTAACTTACTATATCAAACTTTTGGCGAGACTTGGCCATTTATTTCTTCGTCTATGGCTGGAGGGACGTTAGCTTATAACCATAACCCGCAAAGTATCGAGCAGCGCGGGATCGAGGGGCGAACGGATCCAATACCGCTATGCCCCCCCCGGGAACGCGATCGCATGGTGCCGATGTAAAGCCTGCTATAACATAGGTGGGAGAACATATCGGTTTATCATCCAGCACAAAATAAATATATGACAAATTTTTCCGGCACGGCGTCTCGGTCCCTTCGCATGATTAGCCTCGCAACGATCTGCTGCGGCATGTTGGCCTCGGCGGGCTCCGCGCAAGTCCTCTACCAAAATGTCAATACAGCGGGCCTGACCACTTTTAATCAAGTCGAGCCGGATTTTCCGTCGTCCAGCAGCGGAGTAGTTGACGATGTTGCTTTCGCAACTGCGGTAACCGTTACTTCCATTACGATCTGGAGCGACACGTCCTCCCCTAGCTGGCTCACAAGCCTTACTGTGGGGCGTGTGAACGTCTTTGGCTGGCCACCGGCTGTGGGAGACGATCCCACCACGGGTGCAATCGTCGCACTTACCGTCTCCGCTACCACTATCAATGGGTTCAACGCTTTTAGCATCACCGCCAGCGGTCTAAATATTAATTTGGCGCCGGGCACCTATGGCATTGGCGTGACACCCGATGTCTCGACTGGAATTGCGGGCACTTGCTACACCTACAAGACAGCGCCAATTGGAAGCTCTTCGCTTTGGAGAAATCCGGGCAACGGCTTCGGTATGGGTACGGGGTGGCAAACCCCGCCATGGCCGGCGGCCGATATTGCGATGGTTATCAATGGCGTGCCTGAACCAGCTTCACTCGCGTTTCTTGCCAGCGCATTTGCGGCGGTTAGCCTCTCTCGACGCCGCGCGGAGAACCGAACAATATGCCGCCTTGAAGTCAGACGCGGGTAGAACATTCGCTTGTTCTCGGAGGGCTGGATCGCCGGCCGCTCCTACGTTCTCAAACTTCATCTCCACTATGCTAAAGACCGAGTCTCTTTCCTTATGCGAAGCGCTCGAGTAGGATGCTAGTTCGGCTACTTGAGTACCGGATTCGCGATTTGGTTGGCGAGGATTTTGATTCGCCGGGTCCGTTCTTGGCGCAACATCTCTTCCAGCATGGGATCGTTGACGACGGGGAAGGGCAATTGGGCAGACTCGGATCGGCCATTGATGGAGGCTTTCAAGGTTTTGTAATAGCCCCATGCTTCTCCGATCTCCTGATTCCGGGCGAGGCGCAGGGCAATCGCGTGATAATCGACATCGACGCCGGCGGTGCGCGTATGCGGTTGCCGTACCGCGTTGAACGGCTCACCCACTTCGGAAACGATCGATTCCATGGAGCTCATCAGCCTGGGCTCGATTTCACTTTTGGCATAGACCTCTGCATCGCCGATTCTCTTGTAATTGTCGAAGCTTACGGTATAGCCAACGGGAGGTTTGGACTCATATCCGGGACTGAAACGTGAACTGACAAGGTATGGCTGGGCAGAAAAGCGTCCCAGCCCGCGCCTCGCGACCATATCCATGATGAAAGGGAAGAGAACGACGATCGCAACCAGCCCAATTAGGACCCTTACCCTTCGCTTACCCATGCCCTTTCTTTGGGGCACGGTCGCAGCGGGGATGGCAACCGCTTCGGCGGCGGCGGATCGCACGTCCATTAACATTCGGCGAACCTGATCGGCAGGCAGGGACAAGGCTTCCGCGATATCTTGCACACTCGCGTTCGGGCTTCGGTCGGCCTCTTGCTGACGTCTCGCCCAAAGGGCGAGAATGGCTTCCGCTTCGGCAGGAGTCACCTGATCGGCGAAAGGCTCGTAATTGAGACTGGCATGGGCCGTGCTCATATCCCTGAAGGGTACCACGGATTTTCTAGATATGCGGTCTCTTGGCCTAAGACTTTCATAGGCTGCCCTGCCCTAGGATCAACTTCTAACAGGGGCAACTTGTTAGCGGAACAAATGAGCCCTATCAGCGTACATCCCAACCGGCTTGATCTACGAAAAGGGTCGCGTCCTGGCTGAGCCGCGAGGCAAGTATGGAGACTTTCATGCGCACTTGCAATGTGATCGGCTCCAAGTAGTCGGTGGGATTAGGCAAAGGGACACGCGTCTCCCTGTACAACGTGCTCGTCAGCCTCGAATCCAAACGGTCATAACGGCCGAGCCGAAAGTTGTAGCAATCCAAGACCTGTGTAAATCCCTCGAACGAACACTTGGACCAGAGCACGGCGGAGAGTGACCCGGGAGAATCGGTTGGGCAGAGGCCTTCGGTAATCGCTTGAATCCACGCTCGAGTAGGGTTTGGGCCGGGGCCGTTCCTGATTTCCCACACGTCCCCGTCACGCTCAGGCAGGCTGAACAATCCTCCGCCAGATGCCACTCCCGTAGCGACCCAGGCGCGGATGGGCGGAAACAGCCCGGCAAAGGAAGGATCACGCGCCGCCACCACGCAGTTGGCGAGATAAAAGAAGGTGCCATAAGGGCCGAACCCCGGGTCCCGGGAATTTTCGGTGAACTCGTTATAGTTCTTGACGAGCAAGCCATCCTCCACTCTCCAAATCTGTGCGCTGGCATTCGTGGTTGAAAGAAGCTTGCTTCCATTGGGAGAGAAGGCCAAGCCTGAAGCTGGACCGGGGACGGGTTGTAGGGTCCTAACCAGGGTCCCGGTGTCTATATCCCAAAGGTTGATCGATCCCGCGCTTCCCACGGCAAGAAGGTTTTGCACCGGCGACCATGCGAGGGCAGAAATAGCGCTCGGGTTGGATATCGAACGAACCAGAGCGCCGTCCGATGCTCGCCAGATGCGGATATTGAGACCCGTCCCGGAGGTTGCGAAGAGATCATCGAAGGTCTGAGGGGCAATAAAAGTTACCGGCTCGCCCTGGACGACCGAGCGGACGAACGCGGCAGTGTGAAAATCATAGAGTCGGGCAAACCCATCTTGATTGCCAGCGATTACATAATTTGCGATTCCGCCGAACGCCGTCTTATTGACTCCCGTGGGAGTAGATATGGCCCTGAGCAAAGTTGGCGGGTTGAGTTGCCAGATATTGAGGGTGCTTGCCGTGATCGTCGAGGCGTACCCATCGCTGTTATCTATAGCAATGCCTCTGAGCAAAGATCCGGGAGAGGTCGTACTGAGAAGACCGCCGTCTAAGGTGTTCAGTACCCGGAAGTTGCGTTCATCGACGGCGACTACGAACTTGCCGCTATGAGCGGTCGCGATATCGAGGGCTTCGTGGTATTGCAGGCCATGCTCGATGCGGAAATCCGATGTCCGGGCGATAGTGATCGAATCCGCCCCGCCCCCAGACAGGTGCATGCCGTCGGGCGAAAAAGAGGCGCCCGCGCCTGGTGGACTCCCGAGCACAGCTCCATCGGGAACGGAATAGACGCTGCCCCCATCCACGACAATCTTGGTGCTATCGGGAGAAAACTCGACTCTTCTTGGCACCCTGCTTAAGGTGATGTCGAGCAGATTTTGCGAGCCATCTGCCGACCACAGCTTCCAATGGTTGTCACTCGCGCAGGTTGCGAGAAATCGTCCGTCGCGGGAGAAAGCGATCGATTTCACTTCGCGGGTGTGAGCGGCGAAGCGATTGAGGGGCATTCCGGTCTCGACCTGCCACAACTGAACGGCGCCGTTCCCTAACCCGGCTCCAAGCACGTGGTCGTCCGCCGAGAATCCGACCGCATTGGCGGTTTCGTTGCCGAGTACGCGATCAAGCAGCCAATCGGAGGTTCGCCACAGGCTTACTCCGTTTCGCCCTCCCGCGAAAAGCCTCTCGCCATGTGAAAACGCGTGAGCGGAACCCTCCGTGTAGAGGCGCTGGACGCCATTTGGATACAGTCGAACATAAACCCAAGGCGGGGATTGATATTGTTCGTATTGGGTCGCCCAAAAGGTGCCAGTGGGTGAGAACTCTATTCCGCGGGCTCCCGATTCGAAGGCGCTCTCTCTGAAAATACTTACGGGATAAGCGCTGCTAGCGTCGAGGAAATAGGTGAATTGTGAGAAGTCGTAGGGGCTTCCCGTTGCGGCGACGAAGCCTTGCGAGGACCAAGAGGTTGAGTTGATAATCTCGAAGACCCCATTGCTGACCCAGTTAATGCGAGGGAGCTGTGCTCCGGCCCCACCCACGATGGCGATCGTGATGAGTCCAACCAAAGCTCGGGAAAGGTGAAGCATAAGATTAACTTTCTTTAACACTATACAGCAACTTCCTTTGCCAGGCGTTGTTTTGTCAAGGCAGCGGTCCATCCTCGTGCCTTTCCAACAACGGACCAAGATTCAGCTCAGGGGCCAAGGGTGTATTGATGCACTGGGCGCCTAGTGTGGCCTGTATCGGTGGACCCAATCCATTTCGTAGCCCTGAGCCAAGCCGGCGAAGATTGTAAGAGTCAGAGCCAGCATAAGCAATGCGAATAGGCGCTCGAGCCCGCTGGAGCGCAAGAACCACCGGACGTCCAGCACGAGCGCCATAATCGTTGCTGCCGCCAAGACCCACCACGCCGTGCCTATCCCTGGTGGCCATTTGAATTGCCACGCAATAGGCCAACAAAGGAAAAGGGTTAGGCTCAGAACTTCAGCCGCGAGGGTTTCGACTACGCATCTCCGGACGTAGGACGTAGCACTTGGAAGACTTGCGAAACGACGGTGGCTATTTTGCCGCGCTCTGGACCCTCTTTATCAACCTCGACGGGCGCGCCGTATTTTTGCATCCATTTGTCATTCCGAAGAGCTTTCACTTCCCAGCAGACCTTGACGTTCGGAGCATTGGTTCGGATCTTGAACCGATTATTCCTGATCTCCCTGGCGACCTTCGCCTGCACGAATTGATCGCTATCGGTATCGTCCACCACGGTCAACGTATAGCGGAAGTCTTTATTGATCTCACCGAAGTAATCGGGCAGCTCGACCCAAACTTCGCCTCTGCTGTCGGTCGTGATAGTGCCGTTGTACACATTTTGCGGCTCAGGCCCTTCGGCGCAATAGTGCAAAAGGTACTTGTTCTCAGGGTCGGACGGGTGATCAATGCAGAAGTTCTTCGTGCCGCTCGCCCCGAAGTTGCCGTTGGAGAACACGCCGTAACCAGTGGAAGTGCCACCACCATAGCCGTAGACGCCGTAGTTGACGCCATTGCTCGGGAATGCGTAGCCATAGACGCCGCGGCCGTATTGGCCGTTGCATTGACCCCGCACGCCATAGCATTCGTAGTTTTGAAAAGTAGTGGCGAACCCGAACACGCCGGTGCCGCTGCGACTCTCGCTGGT
>JBBREX010000012.1:0-33085 GCA_038225245.1 Fimbriimonadales bacterium
AAATTTAGGAGGATAACAGAACCAAATGACTGGAAACGTACTTGCATTAGGAATCGGAATCGCCGGCTTAGGTGCCGCGATCGGGCTCGGAATGATTGGAGGCAATGCGATGAATGCAATGTCTCGCCAGCCGGAAATGTATGGAAAGCTGCAAACGGCTATGTTGATCGCGTTCTCGTTCGTCGAGCTCGTCTTCTTGCTTTCCGTATTCGTGTTACCGGGACAGGTCAAGTAAACCACCTAAATCCGTTTACACAAGGTTTATGACGACACATTCAGAAAAGAGCGGCGTTCCGGGGATCGTAAAGATCGTTATTGGCTTGGTGCTGATGTTCGGGGGATATTGGTTCTCCGAAAACGTCCATCTTGCCTTCCAGGAATCTCTCGCTAAGCAGGGAATTCCGCTCGACATCGGAATGACCTTCTCAGCCATCGGGGTGTTTCTCGTCCTGATGCCTTTGCTTAAGAAGTTCTACTTCGATCCGCTAGGGGAGGCGATCGGATCTCGTTCGGCTGAGCTTGAAAAGACCTTTTCGGAGGCGGAAGCACTGAGAGCGGAAATGGCCTCCTTGAAGGCTGATTATGAACAAAGGCTGGCAAAAACGGAAGCCGACGCGAGAGAGAAGATTCAGGCCGAGATTCATGCCGCTCAAGAAATGCGCAAGCAGCTGATGGTAGAAGCTTCCGCCAAAGCGGATGAATTCCTCAAGAAGGCTCAGGAGGACATTTCCCTTGAGCGCGATAAAGTTCTCAAAGACCTTCGCGTTCAGGTAGTGAATCTCACGCTCCAAGCTACCGAGCGCATTCTGGGAGACAACATCGACGACGCCCGAAACCGCAAGCTTGTGCAAGACTTCATCGAGAGGGCCGAGGTGCCAAGCTAACGATGGACGCGCGAGTTGCCGGCAGGTATGCCCGAGCCTTGTTCTCGGTGGCGGTGAAAGACGATATCTTGGCGAGCGTGGAGGACGATCTCAACGCGATCTCCTCGATTCTGCACCGCGATCAAGCTTTCCACCAATTCCTTTATCGGCCGGACCATCCTCGCGAGGAAAAGATCGCGCTGATCGAGAAGGTGTTTTCCGATCGGGTCACCGCTTTGACTATGGGCATGTTCCGATTGTTGCTTAACAAACGCCGCGAAGTTGAGTTCGAGCTTTTGAGGTTAGAGTTTCAGCGATTAAGGCGAGATCATGAAAACGTTATTTTCGCTCAAGTGGCTTCGGCGCGTCCGCTCTCCGAATCCGAAAGGCAGTCGATCGAAGCGAAGCTGTCAACTTCCTCCAAGCGGCGAGTGGAGGCTGAATACTCGGTCGAACCTAGTCTCATGGGGGGGGTCAGGGTTTCATTTGGGAACTACGTTCTCGACGGATCGGTCAAGGGATCCCTTTCCCGTTTGAAAGAAACGCTAATTCACGATTTACTGAAGCAGAATCAATGAATAGAAGAACAATATGGCTATAAGACCAGAAGAAATTACATCCATTCTCGAACAAGAGTTACAGCAGTTCGAGCGCAAAGTCGACATCGAGCATGTCGGTACAGTTCTGCAAGTAGGCGACGGTATTGCCCGCGTCTATGGACTGCCAGATTGCCAAATGGGCGAGCTTCTTGAATTTCCCGGCGGCGTTATGGGCCTTGCTTTGAATCTGGAGGAATCTTCGATTGGCGCGGTCTTGATCGGCGACGATTCGCGGATCAAAGAAGGCGACCAAGTGCGCGATACCGGCCGCATTATCGAAATTCCGGTGGGAAAGGGTCTTCTGGGACGGGTCGTGAATTCCCTTGGGCAGCCGATCGACGGTAAGGGACCGATTCACTCAGAGCAGTTTTCGAGGCTGGAGATGGGTGCCCCGGGGGTCGTCGAGAGACAGCCGGTCAAGGAACCGTTGCAGACCGGTATCAAGGCTATCGACGCCATGATTCCCATCGGGAGAGGACAACGCGAACTGGTCATCGGCGACCGCCAAACGGGCAAAACGGCGGTCTGCATCGACACGATTATTAATCAAAGAACCACTCACCAACCTGGGGGGAGTCCCGTTTTCTGCATTTATGTGGCGATCGGCCAGAAAATGGCCAACGTGGCTCGCGTGGTCGAAACTTTACGAGAAAATGGCGCGATGGACTACACCGTCATCGTGGTCGCTACTGCATCGGACTCCAACGCAATGCAATATCTAGCGCCTTTTGCCGGAGCCGCGATCGGGGAATATTTCCGTGATAACGGCATGCACGCGCTGGCTGTGTACGACGACTTGTCGAAGCATGCCCAGGCCTATCGGGCGTTATCGCTTTTGCTTCGGCGACCTCCCGGGCGCGAGGCCTATCCGGGCGACGTCTTCTATCTTCATAGTCGGCTCTTGGAGCGTGCGGCGAAGGTGTCCGACGCGTTAGGAGCTGGTTCGCTAACCGCTTTGCCGATCATAGAAACGCAGGCGGGAGACGTTTCCGCTTATATCCCCACCAACGTTATTTCGATCACGGACGGTCAAATTTACCTTGAGCCAGACCTCTTTTTTGCAGGCGTTCGGCCCGCCATAAACGTTGGAATTTCAGTTAGCCGCGTTGGTGGAAATGCGCAGGTTAAAGCGATGAAGTCGGTGGCCGGACGCCTGAAGCTTGAAATGGCACAATATCGAGAAGTTCAGGCTTTCGCGCAGTTCGCCAGCGATCTCGACCGTGCAACGCAGCTTCAGCTGTTGCGGGGACAACGGCTAACTGAGTTGCTGAAGCAAGGACTTGCTAATCCATACGATGTGGTCGACCAAATTGTTTTGATCTTCGCCGGTACAAACGGATTCCTTGACGAAGTGCCGAACGACCGGGTTTCGTTCTGGGAAACCGGGCTCCTAGCGTTTATCCACGAGAAATATCCAGATGCCATCGAAACCTTGCGATCTACCCAGGCAATGTCTAAGGAACTCGAGGAAACGCTTAAGAAAGCCTATGCCGAATTCGGCAGCCAGTTCACGGGAGAGGTCGCGAAAGCCAGCTAGCTCATGGCAACACTCAAACAGATTCGGCAGCGAATCAAGACCGCCAAGAATATCCAGCAGATTACGCGGGCAATGAAACTCGTCGCGGCGGCGCGATTAAAAAAGGCCCAAGATAAAGTATTGGATGCGCGAGCCTATAGCGACAAGCTGCGCGAGTTCATGCTAAGCATTTCGGAGGCAGGTGACTTGCCCGCCCATCCACTGTTGGTTAAGCGCCCTATAGAACGCTATTGTATGATATTGGTCACCGCAGATCGCGGTCTGGCTGGTTCGTACAATACAAGTTTATTGCGTAAAGCGTGGGATTTCCTTAAGGCAACTCCAGGCGTAGGATCGCTCCTTGCCGTCGGGAAGAAGGGCGGACAATTTTTCGGAAAGCGCGGATACGACGTGGTGTATCAGCACTCAGTCCCCACCGCAGGCGCTCGAATCGAGGACGCCATCGAAGTTACCCGACGAGCTCGAGTGCTTTTCGAGTCTGGAGCGGTCGACGCTATTTACCTTTGCTATAGTAAGTTCTATTCGCCCATCCGCCAGACTCCCCAAATCATCCAGCTGCTTCCTATCGAGCCGCCCGAAGCGATCGAAAGAGATCTGGCGGGATCAAGCAAGCAATACGTGTTTGAACCTGATGCAGCCGAGTTATTAGGAATCTTACTTCCGAAATATGTACTCACGCTCGTCTTCCAAGCCCTGCTGGAATCAACGGCGAGCGAGCATGGTGCGCGAATGACGGCGATGACGAGCGCCACCGATAACGCAGGGAAAATGATTCAGAGCCTGACCCTTACTGCCAACCGAGCACGTCAAGCCGGCATCACCAAGGAAATTCTCGAGGTCGTTGGGGGCGCCGAGGCGCTTTCGAACTAGGCGGAGCCGGTCAAAGTCACGATTCCAATGCGTGCGGCCCCGGCATTTTTAAGCGTTCGAGCACATTCCCGTGCCGTTCCCCCGCTGGTCATCACATCGTCGATCAGTAAGATCGACAAATCGGCGCACGGCGGCGAAGCTAAGAAGGCATTCTCTAAATTACTTAGGCGATCTGCGATCGAAAGACCCACTTGAGGTTTTGTCGAGCGAATGCGCAGAAGTAACTCCGGCCTAACGAGCTCTGGCGGAAAGTCGCGGCAAAGCAATAACGACTGATTGAATCCTCTAAAGCAGGCGCGGTTCCAGTGAATCGGAACTGGCACAATTGCATCCATATCGTGCAGGCCAAGAGAAAAGACCCCACTTTTCATTAGGGCGCCGAGAGATGCTACTAATCCAGTACATCGACTAAACTTTAACTCTATTACCGCCTGGGCGGCACGCGATTCGTAACGAAATAAGCTGGCTCGATAGTCGAGGGCGTCAGACCTGGGTTCAATGATCAAGTCGCGATGTAAGGGAATAAATTCGTTGCCACATACGCTGCATATTGCCGGCTCGTCGATGGTGCCACACAGATTGCAGCGACCCGGATAAAGGGTATTAAGAACCGAAGAAACGGGCCAAGGGAATCTAACAGGCATCGGAGAATCTTAGCGTGAGTCGTTCCATAATTTGCAACGGCTAAGACAATAATAAACGAAAAAGAGTTCCCGATTTCTCGGAAACTCCTCTGTCGCTTTGTTAGTACTTTAGGCTTCGCCCTGTCCGTGGCCGAAAATCGGCTCGAAGGGGATCAAACCAAGTCGAGTCGCCATCCGTAGCGCCTGAACTCTGTTATTGACCTGAAGCTTATCATAGATGTTTGCCAGATGAAAATCAACAGTTCGCTTGGAAACAACGAGTTTTTCCGCCGCTTCCTTGCTGCTGTGCCCCTGCGCGATAAGGCTTAACACTTTAACTTCCGTTGGTGTTAAACGAACCCCGCGAGGCGCCATATCCGATCTGGTTGTGCTAGGCATTGCCATTATCCCAACCCTCACTCGTTTATTGACTTGCCGCCTACCATTCTCGTTCCATACGGGGAAATCTTTTTGAGATATCGGGGACGATAATTCAGATTAATGTCATAAATGCCTGCCGGCCCGCGATAAGACATGGCGCCCTTTCGGACAGAATTTGCAATCATCATAAAGCTTCTACCACCATTTTAAGCCGGATGGGCACTTGCTCCCCCCACCGCTTCACATTCGATAAAGGAGGGCACACAATCGACCTTCCTTCGATATACGTCGTCGCACTGCTCGATAAAGGCAGTGCTGTATTTTCGCTGAACCAAGGCCACGCAAGCTCCCCCGAACCCAGCCCCCGTCATTCGGGCCCCGATCACGCCGGGCGCTTGCCAAGCCGCTTCGGCCATTGCGTCGAGTTCAGGAGAACTCACCGCGTAGTCGTCTCGAAGGCTTGCATGGCTATCTGCCATGAGCCTTCCCACGGCAACCAAATCTTCCGATTCTAGGGCCTTGACGCACAAAACGCATCTCTGGTTTTCGGTAATCACATGCATTGCGCGCTTATACACAATATCCGACATGTTGTTCTGCTTAGTGAGTAAAAGTTCGACCGTAGCGTCCCTTAACGCCTTCACACCCAATATTCGAGCGGCTTCCTCACATTGACGCCGACGCTCGTTGTAGGCTGAATTGGTCAACTGGCGGGGTTTCCCAGTATCGCATATAACGATGCAGACGTTCAATGGGATCGGTGCATACTGGATGTCAAGGGATCGCGTATCAAGAAACATAGCGCAGTTAGCCTTGCCCATCGCAATTGCCATTTGATCCATGATTCCGCATTGAACCCCAACAAAATCATTCTCGCTCTTCTGGCCGACCTGGGCCAAACTTGGTCCGTTGAGGCCGAGATTGGATATCAAGTTCCAGGCGCAAGCGAAAGACAATTCCAAGGCTGCGCTACTGCTGATTCCGCTGGCGATAGGAATGTCGCTTGAAATTAGAGCATTCAGATTTGGCAAACGCTCATGCGTTTCGATGCCCAAGGCCCAAGCGACACCAGCCGGGTATGCGGCCCAGCCGGCAACTTTATGCGGAAACAGACTGTCGACGTCGAAGGTCTCACCCTGCCCTGCTTGAAGGGAGAAGACGGCTGAGGGTCCCTCCGATCGAGCTGCGGCAAGAACGAGGCGGCGGGAAATGGCGGCCGGGAACACAAAGCCTTCGTTGTAGTCCGTATGCTCCCCAATAAGATTGACTCGTCCGGGAGCTTGGGCAAATATGGTAGGCCATTGGCCAAATTTGGAAAAAAAGGCCGCGCGCAGTTGATCGTACGGCATCGCTGATTAGTAATACCCGCACGAGCCTCGCAATATTCCGTAGCCAAAATCGACCGGAATCGGGAACGACCATTGTGAGTCCTCTGGAAAGTCGCCAGCTGCCGCCCGCGATTTCCGAGGATTCTTTTTTGATTGTTGCTTGTTCAACTCGGACAGGTAACCTCAAAGCATGCCTGATCCAGTTCTCGATCGAATCCGTGCCTGGCTCTCCAACCATGAGAATGAGTTACTGGAAAGATATCGTGATCTCCTCAGATTCCCTTCCATAGAGTCTGATTCCGCTCCAGGCGCTCCCTTCGGCAACGAGAATCGCGATGCGCTGGACTTCATGCTGGGCATCGGCCAAAAATGGGGAATGAGTACCAGGGACCTCGATGGTTATATCGGCTACGCCGAGTTCGGCATCGGCGATCGTCTCGTTATGTCTCTTGGCCACCTCGACGTAGTTCCGGTAGGGCCAGGGTGGAAGCACGAACCGTTTGGGGCTGAAATTGACGAGGGCTACGTTTATGCGCGTGGGGCGGTGGATGATAAAGGCCCCACAATGGCCTCATTTTACGCCATGCGAGCGATTCAGGAGTGCGTCCCAGGTATTTCCGCACGAATGCGCTCGGTGTTCGGCTGCGACGAAGAATCCGGCTTTGAATGCATTCACCACTATACAAAGACGGAGGAGTCTCCAACCTTTGGGGTTGCACCTGATTCTGGTTGGCCCTTGATTCATGCGGAAAAAGGTATTGCGAACCTCGTGATTTCAGCGCCGATCATCACGGGCGACCTTACGATTGTCCGTATCCAAGGCGGGCAGCGGCCAAATATCGTGATCGACGCATGCGAGGCCTTGATCGAAGTTTCAACTGGCGCCACGAGTTATCTCGAAGCAAAGCTTGCGGATGCTTGGGATAGGAATGTATCAGCTACCTGGCAAGGCTCCAACCGATTGCATATCTTCAGTCGCGGTAAAGCCGCTCACGGCTCGACCCCATTTGCAGGGGACTCTGCCGCAATTCGTCTATTTAGATTCCTCGCAGAAGTGGCTCCGCTCAGTCAAGAAAAGAAATATTCCGAACTGTTTGAACTCACTCAGATCAATGGAGCGGGCCTGGGAATCAACGGCGAAGATGAAATCAGCAAGGACCTGACCTGCAACCTTGGTATCGTCGAATCCGCGGACGGAGTGATCAATTTAACCTTTAACGTGCGCTACCCGGTGACTTGGAAAGGCGACAACCTTCGGCAAAAATGCGAAAAGCACCTTAAGGGCTTGGAAGGAGGCTATCGACTGGCCAGCTTCGACGATGCACCGCCACTTTACTTCCCGCTCGATCACCCTCTTGTTACGACGATCTGCGAAGTCTATCGGGAGGAAACTGAAGAAGAGGGGAATCCAGGTGTTATGGGGGGAGGGACTTATGCTCGAGCGATCCCAAACACGGTCAGCATTGGTACGGGCTGGATGGGGGATGGTAAAGCGCACGAAACGGATGAAAGGCTCAAGATCGAACACTTATATAAGATGAGCCGCATTTATGCTCATATCTTCTACCGTTTGGCGACTCTCTAAGAATTCTTGGTCACGGCGTATTTTTCGATCAAGGCCATGGCGATCGCGACATCGTGCCAGCCTTGCACTTCGACCGATTTTTCCTCGAGGGTTTTGTAGACCTCGAAAAAGTGTTCGATTTCCTTTTGAACATGATCGTTCAGATCGTTCAGTGAGCTCCAGGTATTGAATCTGGGGTCTTTGGAAGCCACGCAAAGAATCTTCTCGTCCTGGCCCTTTTCGTCGCGCATGGCGAGCACGCCTATAGGATGAGCCTCCACGACGCAGCCAGGGAATGTGGGGTGGGAAAGAATGACCAACGCGTCCAACGGGTCGCCGTCGATATAGTGGGTTTGGGGGATAAAACCATAATCAAACGGATAAAAAAGAGGTGAAAAAAGGACTCTGTCGAGGCGCATGGTGCCTGTCTTAGAGTCCAATTCGTATTTGTTTGTGCTGCCCCGCGGGATCTCGACCACCACATTCACCACTTCTGGTGGATTGGGGCCAATTGGGACATCGAGAAGAGACATGGCGGATAGGGTACCTGCCACCCTCGACAGTTCCCCCGACTAGCTATTTCGACTTGATCGAGTAATTCGCGATCGAGTCGTCCTTGTCGATCACCACTTTGCCATCGGCCTTCAGCAACTGGCCATTGTCGAGCCGAACGAAGACTGTCGACGAAAGATGTCCGGGCGAGTCATTTTGAGGGGTTACGTCGACCGTATTCTCCAGCTTTACCGATTTAACTCCGTTCATCATTTGTATGGCGACAAGCTTCCCCTTGCCAAGAACTGCCGCTGACTTGTCGGGAGCTTCCCATTTGATGTCATAGGTCTCGCCAACTTTGACGGTCCGGCCAGGCAAGTAGGAAGACACACTGTAAGCGGCGTAGATGAACTCGAAATCCTTCACCCTCACGGTGTCCGGCATGCCATGCTCTTCAAAAATCGATTTGAACTCTTGGGGGCTCCCTTCGGCGCCAGAAGCTTGGTCCCCCTTCATGGAGAAGTTCTTGGCGGCGAGAGAGGCTTGCGCCTTTCCCTTGTCGGCCAAAGCCAATACCTTGAAATCAAGGTCCGCAGAAACTTCCATCTTCGATGCCGGTTGGTTTAACGTAACGACCAAGGTATAGGAATCGACCTCTCTTTCCTTGTATAGACGAGTCAAATTAGCCGATTCGGCGGCGATGGTGGTCGGTTGGACAAGACAACCGAGAAGCAAAAGAGCATTGATCATAAGAGTTGAATCCTCCAGCACATGTTACGCCAAGAGTGGATTACGAAGTCGCCCAAAGTCCTAGTCTAGCTCGCTAACAGATCTCGAGAGCCTTTCCCCATGAAGGCCCCAAAGTTTGGACTCGGTCACGCAAACCTGGACAAGTTCGCCGACAGTCTTGAGTTTTCCTGGAAAATGAACCATCTTAAACTCGCGCGAATAACCTTGTAAGAGGCTAGGATTTTTGGGAGATTCGCCCTCCACGAGGACTTCCAGCGTCCTGCCGACATAGGTTCGATTTATCTGGCAGGTAATGTCGTTCTGGATCTCCACGAGTCGATTTAAGCGATCTTTTTTGACCGCTTCCGGGACTTGCTCTAGATCTGCGGCAGGGGTGCCCGGACGAGGGCTGTAAATAAACATATAAGCCCCGTCGAATCGTACGTGCCGAACGAGGGAGAGAGTGTCTTGGAAGTGTGCCTCCGTTTCTCCAGGGAAGCCTACGATGATATCGGTGGTGAGTCCGATGCTCGGGACAGCAGCTCTCAACTGCTCGACGATTTCTAGATAGCTCGCTCGCGTGTATTGGCGCTTCATGGCGCGCAACATGTCGTCGTTCCCATGTTGCATGGGCAGATGCACGTGCTCCATAACAGCCGGACAATCACGGATGGTCTGGATCAGATCAGTACGGAAGTCACGGGGGTAAGGGCTGGTGTAGCGAATCCGTTCCAATTGGGGGACGTCACTGAGCAGCCAAAGGAGCCTACTAAATGGCACGTGCCCCTCAGCGAGATTCTTCCCATAGCTGTTGACGGTTTGACCCAGGAGGGTGACCTCCTTGGTGCCAAGCTCGGCCAGGCTTGCGACCTCGTTTAGAATATCGAGGGTGGGGCGGCTTCGCTCCCGGCCGCGGGTGCTCGGAACGATGCAAAAAGAACAGAATTTATCGCAACCATACTGGATTGGCACGAAGGCCTTCACTTTTCCTTTAGATTGCTTGCCACATATTCGCTGTGGAATATCGGTTACGATCGCCCCCTTCCGTTCCGGCAACTCGATCCGCTTTTGGAATCTCCGAGTTTGAAGGGCTTCCTCCACCATGTTCGGGAGGTCGCTCAGATTCGCGGTGCCGATGACAAAATCCACGTGGGGGGCACGGCGTTTGATCTCGTCGGCTCGAATTTGGGCCATGCAGCCGCACACTCCGAGGACGATTTCAGGACGCCTTTGCTTCAGAAATCTCAACTCCCCAAGCATGCTGAATGCCTTATCCTCAGGTTTTCGTCTTACGCTGCACGTATTGAGAACAATCACATGCGCTACCTCTATTGTCGCAGCAGGGGAAAATGAGATAGACCGGAGATACTGCCCGATCTGTTCGCTGTCCTCTTCGTTCATCTGGCAGCCCCAGGTCTGAATAAAATAGCTGCCTCGAGTGGTTTCACGGCTTTGAAATGAGCCAAGATCGGCGGGTCTGACAAGAAGCGTTTGGGCCATAGAAAGAATGGAAAGCTTACCTAGCTTCGCGCTGCATAACCTTAACATGCTCGGAAACGTATAATCAGGTTGTGAATCCTGCCGTCATCAATCGCGTGTTGTCGATGCTCGCGTGGGCAGGAGTTTTCGTGGCGGGCGTTCTCACGGTGGCGCATTGGGGGGGTATGGCGCTTCCCTGCGGGGCGGATTCTGGGTGCGATAAGGTTGCCTTGGATCCAAGCTCCAAGTGGTTTGGAATTCCTGTCGCAGTGTTCGGCTTGGGGGCATATCTATTACTTGCCGTATTGGCCTTATGGCGCATCCAAAGAGGTCTGGCGGGCACGCGAAGCCTCCTCATCGCCGGCCTGACCGTTTCTGGAATTGGCACCATAGCGAGCGCAATACTGACTTTTTACGCTCTGAATGTAATTAAAGCTACTTGCCTCTGGTGCTTGGCCTCGGCGGCAATTATGACCTTGACCTTTGTGCTCTATGCGATCTTGTCACAGGTTGAGTTGCCGATGCCGACGAGCAAACTCTTGGACCAGATGATCGCGGCGGCAGGCCTTTTTCTATCTATCGGAGGAATCGCCTATTACAAGGCTAATATGGATCATAAAGCCACGGCCCTGATTCCCCGCAAACCCTTGCTGGAGAAGCTGCAGATAGCCGATCTCGTGACCGACAAGCGTTATCTCAAAGGACCGGAAACCGCAAAAGTTACGCTGGTCGAATACGGCGATATCAACTGCCCGGCCTGCCGTCAGGTGTATCCGAAAGTCGAAGGCATTTATCAATCGGCCCACGGAAATCTCAGGATTGGTTTCCAGCATTTTCCATGGTTCGGCAAGGAGGGCCACGACACCAGCCTTCCGGGCGCTATGATCAGCGAGATCGCAAAATCGAAGGGCAAATTCTGGGAATTCACGGACAAGATGTTCGCCGCGAACTCTGGCGACGCGGCCTCTATGGACGGAGTGCTCGCGCTGGCAAAGATCGTTGGCCTGGATACAGACGAAATTCTTCGCCGGCTTCGTCAAAAGGATCAGGCCCTCTTAGACGTGGTCTTGGAAAATCAACGAAAGGGCATTCAAATCGCGGGGGTCCAGGTAACCCCAACCTTTTTCATTTTCTCCGCCGGCTTGCCCACGGTGGCGGCAACGAATACCGATATCGAGAAGATTTTGACGAACGCGCCCTATGTTCGTCTCCTAAGAGCCAATGCCAAGAGCTAAGAAAAGCGATCCGGTTTTAGTGGCTATGTCGGGCGGTGTGGACAGCAGCGTGGTAGCGGCCATCTTGAAGCGTCGTGGGTATGACGTTATAGGCATTACCATGCAGATTTGGCAAGAAAGTCAGACAGACGCTCGCCATGCGGGGTGCTGCTCACTAGGGGCTGTGGAGGACGCTCGAAGGGTCGCCCGAATTCTTGACATCCCTCATTACGTCATCAATTTTCGAGACCGCTTTAGGGAGACCGTGATCCAGAATTTCATCGACGAATACTCGGCCGGCCGGACTCCGAATCCATGCGTGCAATGCAACAAGAGCGTGAAGTTCGAATCGTTGCTTGAAAAAATGCACGAACTTGGGTGCGCACGGCTGGCAACTGGGCACTATGCACGCATTCGCCGAAATAATAAAACCGGAAATTTTAGACTGCTGCGGGCGCGAGGGGCCGCCAAAGATCAAAGCTACGTGTTGTATATGCTCTCGCAAGCCCAATTGGCGTGCTCGATGTTTCCCCTTGGCGAACTGGAGGGCAAGGCCGAAACAAGAACCTTGGCCCGAGAAATGGGACTGCCCGTGGCGGACAAGCCAGATTCGCAAGAAATTTGTTTTGTCAGCCAAGCAGGCGGCTACGCCGAATTTTTGAAAGGCGAGAACCCGCACTTGTTTCAGACGGGCGCTATCGTAGACGAGTCAGGTAACGAAATGGGTCGCCACAATGGCATTGCTGCGTTCACGGTGGGCCAAAGAAAGGGAATCGGATTGACTGCTCGAAACGGCAAGCCCTTATATGTGATCGGAATCCAGACGGCCACCAACAAGATCGTGGTAGGGGCCGAGCAAGCACTTTTTGCCAAAGAGGTTTTGCTCCAGGACGTCGTGTGGGCCGCCGGAAAGCGCGAGCGCCGGATTCGAGTGAAGGCGAAAATACGGTACAACATGGAGCCAGTTGCGGCCTCGCTTATCCACGGTAACGAGACGAAGCTAATATTCGATCAAGCTGTGAGGGCAGTGACGCCGGGGCAAATCGCGGTTGCATACTGCGGAAAATCGTTAGTAGCGGGAGGCACGATTCGCTAGGACTCATGGAAATATTTCTCATTTTTCTATCCGTCTTCGTTTTGGTGGTCGAATTTGCTCTCGCCATCATGCTGTTTCGCATGATTGGCAAAGCGAACAATCGAGTCAAGGCTTTGGAGCTAGAGCTCGCCAAGATTGAAGACGAGCGAGCAGAGCAAAGCTCGCGTCTACTCGAGATCGAGCAACAAATGCGAGCAACTTCGAAGGATACGCCTCCGGAAGCAATTCTTCCTCTCATTGGGGGCCTTCTAAGTTCGCCTAGAACGGGAATCGCGCCTGCAGCCGTCATGATAGCGTATCGACTCATTGCAGCGTATTTTGGAAAAAAGAAGGAGTCTTCGAGGCTCCCAGTGAAAACAACTTAAGGAGGGCTAAATAATGCCTGAATCGGACGATAGAAACGCGCTAGTATATTTGCTTGCAGGGTTTGGACTCGGGACGCTCATCGGCGCCGCCGCAGGAATGCTTTTCGCACCTAAAGCGGGAAGCGAGCTCCGAGGCGAGATCGCAGGGAAGGCGAAGGACTTGAAAGGCAAGACCGAAGAGTGGATCGCAGAGCAAAAGGCGAAGCGAGCCGCTATCGGAGCGGCAGAAGAAGTCGGAGCATAAGCGATTCAAGCCAGCATGGCTTGGTGGAAAGGCGCTTTGTGGGCGGCCATCGTCTTGGCCGCCTTTGCCTTTTTGTATGCGGTGCGTGGAATTCTCCTTCCATTCATCGTCGCCTTTATCATCAGCGCCCTGCTCGACCCCACGATCAGACGACTGCGAATGCGCGGATATTCCCGCGGAGCCGCGGTCGCTCTCGTATCGATGGCGTTCTTCTTGACGCTTATCGCAATTGGCATCTGGATCAGGCCGATTATTAGCGAGCAACTGTCAAACTTCAGGGTAAGAACTGAAGAATACATTACGCAAATTTCGGCAAAAGATACATCAGACAACTTATTCGTGAGGTGGAATCCAAAAATCCGGGCCACTCGGCAAGAGGGAGCGGCGGCCCAAATCGATCGGTTGCTTGAGCAAAATAAGGTATGGCTCGAGCGGGCGAGCTTGCCCACGACGCGTCGGGCTATCGTCGAGCAATACGTCGAACCTCATCGCAAGGAGATGGCTCGCATAGTCCAGTCGTTCTTCAGCGGGTTCCTCGGAATTGTGGGCACGGCGGCGTCTCAGTTCCTTTTTCTCCTCTTCACTCCTTTGTTCGTCATCATGATGCTGCTGGACTTGGAGCGTTTCAAGGTTCGCAGCGCCACCTGGATTCCCCCCTCATTTCGAAAAGAAACCGTCGATCTTTTGCGCGATATAGGTCAGGTTTTCGTGCGCTACTTGCGCGGAGTAACGATCACGATCGCTACCTATGCCGCGTGCGCGGCCGTTCTATTGACCGCACTTGGAGCCCCTTATTCGGTTCTGCTTGCTCTCCTGTTCGGTTGCCTTTACCTAATACCGTTTTTGGGACCCATGATCAACTTCGTCGTCCTTTTCATCGCCACCGCGTTAATGGGCTCCAGCGGCAATTGGTATCTTCACTTTAGCTCGCCCTGGATCTTTGCCTTAGTCGTAACTCTCGTATACGCAGCGTACTCCGTGACTTTCGACCAGATCGTATACCCTCGGATGGTCGGGCGATCGGTCGGCCTTCATCCTCTGGTGAGCATGTTCGTTATTTTCAGCGGAGGCGCGCTGTTTGGTCTGGTCGGCATGATATTGGCTTTCCCGTTGGCAGGGTCGATAAAAGTGATCTTGGAACGCGTGCTTAGGGTGACGTCCACCCTTCCGGAAGATATTCGATTACCAAGCGTTCCGTTGCGGCACCGAACGGCGGCCCAGGTCTAAGACGTTCTTCCAGGCGGATTGCGGTTGGGGAGGGGGCAAGCCCGTGTGCCAAACCATCGATAACGAAACTTGGCGATCAAGGTATACGTCGATTTTGCGAGCCATGCCGTTGGCGGAGTTAACCGAAACCACGAAATCCAGCGGAGATACCAGGGCGCCAAAGTCATAATTTTCAGCCATGCATCGGCCCCGAAATACGTTTTGTCGGCCTCCAGCACCATGGTGGTTGTGTCAAAACCTTTCTGGATAGCAGAGGGGCTTTGCAAAATATCGACGTTCAAAGGCTGTTCAGATTTCTTCGCCCAATGTTCGGCCCGAAGCTTCGAGGCGTGGCACAGGTTGCAGCCGCCATCGTAATAGAGATTCCAGACCATCAACTATATCTACGTTGTTCAGGGGTCATAGGGCCAGCAATTCTGAGGCCGCGAAGAATCTCGATGCCAGACGCTCGCCTATGGCAGAGATCCTCCATTGTAAATCGAGGATGACAAGCTACAGCTTACCGAGATAACAAACCCACCCCGCGATGTTACCGGGGTCGCGAGCGAGTAAACTAGCTTTCATGCCGACCGTGCACGATTACCCAATTGAAATCGCGTGGGAAGGGGGCGTCACCGGGAAGGGAAAAATGTCCGCCCGCCAAAGCGGCAGCGAGCTGCCCATAAGCGTTCCCCCTGAGTTTAAGGGTCCTGGCGAAGGCACAAATCCGGAAGAATTGCTAACGGCGTCAATCGCTGCCTGTTACAGCATCACTTTTGGCATCATTGCCGAAAACCGCAAGTTGCCGGTTTCAAACATCGAGACAACGGCGATAGGGGAAGTGGAGCAAAACGGCGCTCAATTCAAGTACCGGGCAATCATGCTCAAGCCTCGAATTACCTTGAACGGAGCGACCGACGAGCAAGCGAAAATGGCTGAAGACATGGCCCACAAAGCAGACTCTTATTGCATCGTGACGAACGCGGTGCGAGGAAATGTGGAGATCCACGTCGAGCCTCAAATCGTTCGAACATAAGATGCGAACCAAGCTAGTAGTTGGCAATTGGAAGATGAACATGACGACCATCCAGGCGGCGGCTGCCATCGAGTCTTGCGTCCGGTTGGTCGATGCGAAGTCAAACGTCGACGTGATTATTTGCCCCCCCTATCTCTCGATCTGCAAGGTTCGTGAATTGCTCCGAAATACTCACATCAAAGTGGGGGCTCAAGATGTTTTCTGGGAGGAATCGGGGGCTTATACAGGCAAGATCAGCCCCGCCATGCTCACGGATGCAGGGGCAACCTATTGCATCGTCGGACATTCAGAAATGCGCGGCCGATTTGGAGCCACCGACATCTCACAAAGTACGCTCGGATATTTTTCTGAATCCGACCAAACAGTTAATTTAAAGATCAAAGCCCTCCTTTTCCATTCGCTGAATCCCATTCTATGCGTGGGCGAAACAATGGAAGAACGAGAGTCAGGGAAGACCGACGACGTCATCCGTACGCAGATTTCCGAAGCGTTGAACCAAATCGAACCCGCCGAGATGTTCTTTTTCGTCGTCGCCTACGAACCGGTATGGGCAATCGGCACTGGCCAAACCTGCAGTGCTGCGGAAGCAGAGAGAGTATGCGCCCTCATTCGCTCATGCCTGGACCCGATCGTACGCGAGGATGTTCGGGTGCTGTATGGAGGCAGTGTAAAAGCTTCGAATGCCTCCGAACTGTTCAAGCAGCCCAACGTCGATGGGGGATTGGTCGGCGGAGCGAGCTTAGATCCTGGTGAATTCAGCCGCATCGTTATGAGCGCCTGAATGAAGACTGTTGCTTCGACTCGGATCGAAATGGCTCAGGTGGTTACGCCGAACGATGCGAATTTTCTCGGCAAGGCCTTTGGTGGCGCCATTCTATCGATGATCGACCTAGCGGCCTACGCAACCGCATCCAAGTTTGCCGAAACGATCTGCGTGACTGCGAGTATCGACCGCGTGGACTTCCATTCCCCGATTGAAGTGGGAGATATCGTTACTCTAATTGGAACCGTCACCTATGTCGGACGATCCAGCGTGGAGGTCACGATCGATGTCTTCGCGCAGGCAATAAGCGCGGGCTCACAACGTCATACGAATACGGCCCGAGTTACCATGGTTGCGCTTAAGGATGGCCAGCCAACCGAGGTTCCTCGGCTCGTTTGCGAATCGCGAGAGGACAAGATTCGGTTTCTCGAGGGCAAATTGCGAAGAGAGTTGCGAGCCGGACAGCAAGCCGAATTCGAACGGATTGCGCAGTCATTTCGAGAAGCGACGGACGAGACTCTTGACGAAATGCTCGCCCGCTAGCCTTCGGGCTGCAGTAAGCCGTACTTTCCATCTTTGCGCTTGTAAAGAACTTCGATGCCTCCTGAGTCTTCGTTGCGATAGAGGAAGAACGGGTGGTCGATCATCTCCAGTTGAAGAGCGGCCTCTTCCGCAGCCATATGCTTAAGCACGAATTGCTTGCGTTCCTTGATTTCGGCGTGCTCTTCGTTATCCTCATGGATCTCGCCCTCGAGACCCTTTGGCAATGAGCCGCTCTTTCGGCGATGGTTTCGAACAAGCCTGCTCTTTAGCCGCTGCAATCGGTTATGCAGCTTGTCGCTTACTTTGTCGATAGCGGCCCGCACGCTTTCGTCGACTTCCTCGCCACGCACGGTAAATCCATCGGCAAAAACGGTGATTTCGATTCGGTGCGATAGCTTTTCTTCTCGGTGAACGATTTCCACTCTGTGAGCTTGGTGGAAATACCTATCCAGCTTGCCTAGCTTTTGCGCTGCATAGTCTCGATCCGTTTGGCTCAGATTGCCTTCTGCATTGCGGACTAGTACATCCATTTTTATCTCCTTTTAGCGGCTAAGCGTGGCCACTGCGAAAGCCGCGATCCCTTCTCCTCTGCCGACTGCCCCGAGTCTTTCATTCGTCGTAGCCTTGACATTGACCCGATTGTGCTCGATGTTAAGAACTTCCGCCACGGCCTGGCAGATTTGATCTCGCATTTTCATAATTTTCGGTGATTCGGCAAGAACCGTTGCATCGATATGGACGATATTCCAGCCCTCGTTTCTCACGGCGAGAGCGGTTTCCTTCAAAAAAAGCGTCGACCGAGCATTTTTCCATTGCATATCGCTGGGAGGATAGCGAACTCCGATGTCTCCCAATGCAGCGGCGCCGAGCAACGCGTCCACAATGGCATGGAGAAGGGCGTCGGCGTCAGAATGTCCCTGGAGGCCTCGCTCTTCGGGAAACTGGACCCCGCCCAAGAAAAGAGGCCGGGCCGGGTCCGGAGAAAACGCATGAATGTCATAGCCTATCCCTGTTCTGGATTCACAACCTAAAAGCGTGCGCGTGGCAACCTCGAAATCCAAAGCATTCGTAATTTTGACATTCCTGGGATCTCCCGCGACCAAAGTCGGGGTCTCGCCCAGGGCTTCCAGCATGGACATTTCGTCCGAGTAGGGACCGCCAGCAAGTCGAAACGCCCTTTCAAGCAGCTGCCGGGGGGCTCCTTGCGGGGTCTGTACGGCCACAAGAGCGCCTCGATCCAATGTACGCACCTTTCCATCTTCGATTTGCTTGATCGTGTCTATGACTGGTAGGGCCGGGCCAGCGGCCCTTTGTTTCCTGACCGCCTCGATGACGCGCGAGATCAATGCGCCAGTAAGAAATGGGCGGGCGGCATCGTGGAAGAGTACGCCGTCGAAGCGCTCCGGAGCCGCGTTGAATCCAAGTTGCGCACTTTCTTGCCTGGTAGCTCCGCCCCTGGTTAGAAAGCAGGCCTCCGGCGCAAGTTTCCGCGCCCACTCTTCTAGTTCGAGCGAGCAAACGATGCCGACGGCTTCAACGTCAGGATGGCGAACAAGCTGATCGAACGAATGCTTCCAGACAGGCTTATCACCTAAGCGCAGCAGGAGCTTATCTTTTCCGAAGCGCTCCGACTTGCCGGCAGCCAGCAAGATCGCGCAAAAAGTCATCGCAGAGGCCGCTTTCGACGAATTGCGTCTTCTTCGAGATCTGCAGCCTCTTCCGGGAGCTCGGCGAAGATCATCTTTCCGCGCTCGGTTTGAATCACTTGGGTGACCATGACGTCGAGAGTTTCGTTGAGGTGCCGGCGGCCATTTTCAACTACCACCATCGTTCCGTCATCAAGATATCCGACGCCTTGTCCGGGTTGGTTACCCTCCCGGATCAGGTTGATATTGAGCAGTTCCTTCGGTAGGATGTTTGGCTTCAGGGCGAGAGCGAGGTCGTTAATGTTGAGAACCGCCACCTCTTGTAGGCTGGCAACGCGATTCAGGTTCCAGTCGTTGGTCACGATATCGGCCCCAAGCGCCTTAGCCATGCGAACGAGCCGGCTATCGACTTCCTCGCTAGGATTCGGAGCGTGCCGATCGTGATTGCCGACCTCGAGGGCAAAGTCGGCCTGCATGATTCGTAACACTTCGAGGCCCCGACGCCCTCGCTGCCGCCGGAGCGGATCGGCGCTATCGGCGATGTGCTGCAGCTCCTCGAGCACGAACTGGGGCACGTAAATTTGTCCTTCAAGGAACCCTGTACGAGCGACATCGTAAATACGGCCGTCGATGATGACGTTGGTGTCGAGAATCTTGATCCCAGTTTTCTTGGCCCGCCCGGTACTTTGCCAGGGAAGGACATCGCCCATCGAGCGCATGGCATAGACGCTTGCCGAACTCACGCCGAGCATCAAACCAAGGGTAGTCAGGGTCGCTAGGGCGGCCCCTAGTGGGTTAAGCAAGGCCAAGAAAGGAACGGAAATAAACACCCCCAAGAAGATGCCGAGAAAAAGAGTGACCTTGTCGCCACTTTCCATTTTGTCCCAGTTTCTTCCCGCTCGCTCTACGGCACGGTTGAAAATGCTTCCGAAAAAAGCGCCGAGAATGAGGCCGAGCAAACCAACGGCTAGATCGCTTGCCGGATTTCTGGCGTCCGCGTAAACGTCCGGCTCGCTCGCCGAATGAGCCACGGTCCGAGTTCGATTCTTGCTGTCGGCGACGGTCGGAAGATCGGCATTCTTGGCAGGCAAGCTGGGCGTTACGGCACGAACCATGTTGTACATTCCCTGCAGAATGGCGGGCGCGGCGACATAGCCCCCATACGCTCCGAGAAGGGCAAATACAACGACGCAAGTGGTGCGAAAACTACGCAATAGTTACTTCCATTTGGTTCTGCTTAGCGATAACGTACGTTCAAGACCTTTAGCTTTGCTCCTTCCAAAAGGAAGAATATATAAGCTTCTTCGACGCTTCCCTGAGAGATCTTAATGTGGGTGGCCGATAGAGCGTTTTCTGGCCGGGTCGAATCAAATCCAAGCCATCTTTGTCCGTCCCAAGCCTCGACCCACGCGTGATAATAGAACTTGCCCTCCCAATTTACCAATCCATTGACGAGCCGCGTCGGGATGCCGGCAGCTCTCATAATCGTTGCCGTTAGCATGGCATAGTCTCGGCAGACGCCTTCTTTGGATTTTAGTATTTCACCGGCGTCTCTCAGTACCGCGATGCTTGCATTTGGGGTCATTTCCGAGTACACGTAGTCTTTGATCCTAAGTGCCGCGTCGACAACATTGTGCCGATCGCCCACGATGCTCTTGGCCAAGGCCAGAAAAGTCTGGCTGTCGGACGGCAGATGCATGCTGGGTTTCGACCATTCCGGCTTGCCTGCTTGCGCCTGCTCAATCGCAGAGCTTTTCGAGCGATCCGGGACAATTGGATGGACGTCGATAAACCAATGACCGTCCACTTCCTTAACCGATTGGTGCTCGTCTGAGGGCATTCTCTTTAGGTCGACTCCATCGACCTGAAGTTCTAGAGCTGAAGTGTGCAGAGGATCTTTGATCGGAGGAGTGGTCTCAATCGATGATACTTTCGCGAGATCAGGCGGCGCTACTGAAGCATCTTGTGGTGATAACGCTTTTTCCTTCGATTCCGCGATCATCTCCATTCCCATCGGTCCTTCAACCTTGATGAGATCCCCTTTTGCACTAACGAAAACCCGAGAATCGGCTCGCGGATCGGAAACGAGAACCAGGATCGCGTCTATTTCTTTGCCCGATATCTTCGTCTTCGATTTCCCCTGGTAAGTCACGCTATTGGTAACCAGGCTGACCGTAGAGGGGTCGAATACTAAAAAGCTCCTTTTTGTGCCAATCGCGGGTGCCGTGCCTTCCATGAATGCAGTCATCGCATCATCGACAATGGTAGCGCCGACGGGGATATCCAGTACCTTTTTCGTGGTCGAACCCCCACTTTGCATCGAGGCCTCGATCTTTTGCCCGTGAAAAGTTGCAAGCACCGTTTGCGTTCTTCCCGCGCTTAAGGTCAAAAATCGCATTTTGAGTGGTCTATTTTTTGAATCCAGCCAAGTCGTGCTATCCATCTTCATTTCCATGCCGGAGCCGAGCATTCGCATGTTGAACACGGTGGAGGTATCGGTTCGTTTAACAGCATTTCCGTCGAGGCTTTCGTTTGCGCTTGAAAAATAGATGTGGCCGACTTTTGACCCTTGAACATAAATGCCGAGCCACGACTCCTCCTGATCAAGATAAGAGGAACTGGCGATCCTTGGAAGAAGGGACCAACTTAATGACAGTAACAGTGCTGGGAACATGTTTCGCATATTGATTGCCTAAGGATACTGAACGTCGGTGCTCGCTTGTTTGCTTCAATTCTTGGTTCCGGTAACGGGAAGAATTGTGTTTTATCCAAAAATTCAGGAAACAACGTCCGATAATCCACCGTTGTATCATTGGGCTGAATTGACCTCCTCCTCGTTTCGGGAGTAAAGTACGGTCCTCTCAAAAGGAATTTATGTCAAAGCTTGTCATTGTCGAGTCCCCGGCTAAGGCCAAAACGATCAGCCGGTTCCTCGGCTCGGAATACGAGGTCGAGGCGAGCTTCGGCCACGTGCGCGATCTTCCCGAACGGGCGGATGATATTCCTGCGGCCTACAAGCAATTCAAGTGGGCCAAGCTCGGAGTAAACGTCGACAATGGATACGAGCCTTTATACATCGTGCCCGCGGATAAAAAGAAGCACGTAGACAACTTAAAGCGGGCGTCGAAAGGAGTCGACGAATTGCTGCTCGCCACGGACGAAGACAGGGAGGGCGAAAGCATCAGTTGGCACGTGCTCAAGCTCTTAGACCCCAAGTCGAAGACTAAAGTGAGCCGCATTGTATTCCACGAAATCACCCCTGAGGCCATCAAGGAAGCGTTGCGCAATCCACGCCCCCTCGATGAAGACCTGGTGCGTGCACAAGAAACGCGCCGGATTCTCGATAGGCTTTATGGTTACACGCTTTCGCCTCTGCTCTGGAAGAAAGTGGCCCCTAAATTAAGCGCGGGCCGTGTCCAAAGTGTCGCAGTGAGGCTCGCGGTTATTCGAGAGAGAGAGCGCATGGCTTTCCGCGAAGCGGAGTATTGGGACCTCGAAGCGGACCTACAAACCGAGAAGGGCAAGTTCAAAGCTCAGCTTGCCAGGATCGATGGCGACAAGGTCGCTACCGGAAAAAGCTTCGACCCGACGACCGGCCTGCTCAAGGACAAGGCACGGCTACTCGATCAGCAGGCGGCAAAAGAATTGGTCGAGGAGGTTAAGGCGAATCAGACCGTTTGGACGGTCAAAAAAGTAGATGCGGTTCCAGGGCAAGAATCCCCGCCTCAGCCATTCATGACTTCGACGCTCCAGCAAGAGGCCAATCGAAAACTTGGGTTTACGTCCAAGAGAACTATGCATCTCGCTCAGAACCTCTATGAAGGAATCGACCTGGGAGGAGAGCGCATTGGGCTGATCACCTACATGCGAACAGACAGCTTGACGCTCTCCGAGCGGGCTCTCACTGAGGCACGAGAGGTAATCAAAGAGCTTTATGGCTCGGAGTACTTGCCTGATAAGCCCGTTCGCTACAAAACTAAAGCCAAAAATGCTCAAGAGGCTCACGAGGCGATTCGCCCAACCGACTTGGCGCGCCGACCTCAAGACATTAGCAAGTTCCTCGACCGCGACCAACTTGCCCTCTATGAGCTCATTTGGAAGCGAACGATCGCCTGTCAGATGAAACCCGCTAAGGTGTTGCGCACTTCGATTGAAATCGAATCCCGGACTAAAGGCTCGACACTATTATTTGCCACATCGGGCAAACAAATTCTCTTTCCAGGATTTCTTCGCGCATATGTGGAGGGTTCGGACGATCCAGATTCCGAGCTCGAAAGCCGAGAGACCATCCTCCCGCCGCTCGCGGTGGGACAGATTGTGGATTTGCTGGAACTCAAATCATTAGAACATCACACACGCCCACCTGCCCGTTATACGGAAGCGAGCCTCGTCAAAAAGCTCGAGGAAGAAGGGGTGGGTCGGCCTAGTACTTATGCTTCGATCATCAGCACTATTCAGGATCGAGGTTACATCTTTAAGAGAAGTAATGAGTTAGTACCGACATTTACGGCCTTGGCCGTGACCCAACTTCTGGAGAATCATTTTGGAGAGCTTGTCGATATCGCCTTCACGGCACGGATGGAGACCGAACTCGACGAAATCGCCGATGGCAAACGCGATTCGGTAGGCCATTTGAAAGACTTTTATCGAGGCCATGAAGCAAAGCCTGGCTTGGAAAAGCAGGTCGAGACGGAAACCGAAAATATTCCATTTCCCTCCTTGACCGTAGGCGACGACCCCAATACGGGAAGCCAAGTTGTAATTCGCGTGGGACGATTCGGTTGTTTTATCCAGCGTGGCGAAGGAGGGTCTGGGAACACTGCGACGATCCCTGACGACCTTGCTCCGGCCGAGCTAACGTTGGACAAGGCGGTCGAGCTATTGGAACGCAAGGGCGCAGGACCGGAAGCGGTGGGCAGAGATCCCAAAAGTGGCCAATGCGTTTTCTTCCGCACCGGCCGCTTTGGCGATTACCTGGAAGTCGCTCAGTCAAAAGAGGAGGAAGCGGCAAAAGACAAGCCTCGGCGTGTGACTCTGCCAAAAGGGGTAAAGCCTGCCGATCTGAGCGAAGAGGAACTGGGTCAGTTGCTTCAACTGCCGCGATCGCTTGGCAAGGATGAAAGCGGCGAGGAAATCATAGTCTCGATTGGTCAGTACGGCGCCTACATCAAATGCGGGGCGGAAGCGCGGAACTTGGAAGATTGGCGGGCTGCCGCTTCGATACGTCGAGAAGAAGCGGAAGCGCTGTTGAGCCAACCTCGCCATAGGAGAGGCGGCGTCTCGGCCGGGCCGCAGGTCCCTCGAACGGCGATCCACGAATTTGGAGCCCTGGAGGGCGCTTCGGGTCCCGTCAAAGTCCTGCCCGGTCGTTTCGGCCCCTACGTTACAGACGGAAAAGTGAATGCAACGATCCCAAAAAGCATCGATCCCGCGGAGATAACGCCAGAGCAAGCTCTGGAGCTACTCGTGGCTAAGGCATCTTCACCTGGAACAAAACGCCGGGGTCGAAAAACTTTTGCGAAACGAACGACGCGCCGATCCGCGTAACCATTTCGTAGTCCTAATAAGGTGATTCAAATGCTGACCTGTCTCCTTGCCGCCGCTGTGATTGGGAGCTATTCGGGCCCCGCTTCCATTTACGACTTTCAGATGAAGACGATAGACGGAAAGTCGAAGCCCCTCTCGAAATTCAAAGGAAAGGTCCTTTTGGTGGTCAACGTCGCCAGCCAGTGCGGAAATACGCCCCAATATGAAGGTCTGGAAGCACTTTATAAGAAATATAAAAAGAAAGGGTTGGTCGTCCTCGGTTTTCCCGCCAACCAATTTGGGCAACAGGAGCCTGGTACTGATTCGGAAATCAAGAAATTCTGCATAGAAAAGTACAAGGTTTCGTTTCCAATGTTTTCAAAGATCATCGTCAAAGGCGAAAACATCCACCCACTTTACGCTTGGTTGATCGAGAGAAGCGGGCGTAAGGACGACATTGAGTGGAATTTTGCTAAATTCGTTGTGGAGCGGGACGGCAAAACCGTACACCGTTTCTCACCGAAGACAAAGCCGGACGACGAGAAGCTCCTTGCCGCCATTCATGCCGCACTTTGACTTCTAAGCACAATGCGAAGCCAAAACCTTTAGGATGATCAGTTGCATACCAATACTTTAGCCAGGTGTTTTATGGCTTATGATGTCGCTACTGAGAATTCCAGTTAACGCTAAGGTGTTCATCGCAACTGCGGCGGTGTGCATAATCGGTGGTTGCGGAGGGGGAGGAGCCTCGCTAGGAGGAGGAGTTACCCGCAACGCGGCGGTGGAATGGAACCAGATGGCGCTTCAGGCGATCCGCGACACGAAGCCCGGCCCCCCAATAGTGGCCCGAGCGCTCGCGATCGTACATACGAGCATGTTCGATGCGTGGGCATCCTATGATTCGGCGGCGGTTGGTACCCGACTGGGTGCATCGCTGCGGCGCCCCAAGCTCGAGCGCACGACTTCAAATAAGCAGGCGGCGATAAGTTTCGCAGCGTATCGTGCTCTTGTCGATCTCTTTCCAACCGAAAAGGCTCTTTTCGATGCCAAAATGTCGGCCTTTGGCTACGATCCCTCTGACTCCTCGACTAATCCGGCGACCCCCGCTGGAATTGGAAATCTCGCCTCGGCAGCAGTTTTGAGCTTTCGACATTCGGATGGCTCCAACCAGCTGGGCGATTTGCATGCAGGCGCTTATTCAGACACCACCGGATACCAACCGGTCAATACGGTGGACACCATCGTCGATCCGAACCGCTGGCAGCCACTGCGATTTTCCGATGGCCAAGGCGGTTTTCGAGTGCCTGGATTCATCGCTCCTCATTGGGGCAACGTCACTCCATTTGCCGTTACCAATGTTTCTGGCCTTCGTCCGCCGATGCCCTTCCAAGCGGGAACGCCCGAATATCTGCGGCAAGCGCAAGAGATTGTCGATCTAACTGCTGGCTTAACGGATGAGCAGAAGATGATCGCCGAATACTGGGCCGATGGCCCGAAATCGGAGTTGCCTCCCGGTCACTGGTGTTTGTTTGCCCAGGTCATTTCAGACCGAGATCGCCATACGCTCGATGACGATGTAAAGATGTTCTTCGCTCTCACGAACGCGCTGCTCGATTCCAGCATTTGCTGCTGGGAGAGCAAGCGCTTTTGGGACTATTGCCGACCTATTACGGCAATTCATTACCTGTTCCGAGGGCAACAAATTGCGGGCTGGGGCGGTCCAGGTGTTGGTACGGTCATGTTAAGCGGAGAAAATTGGAAACCTTACCAGCCGAATACCTTCATAACCCCGCCCTTCCCGGAGTTCACGTCCGGGCACAGTACTTTCAGCGCGGCGAGCGCCGAAGTCTTGAAGCGGTTCAGTGGCAGCGATTCTTTCACCTATGCAGTTGACTTCGCGCCCGGATCATCCCGCATCGAGCCGGGAGTTTCGCCGCATACCGCCGTAAGTCTCCATTGGTCGACTTTCTCAGAAGCGGCCGATATGGCTGGGATGTCCCGCCGCTACGGGGGGATTCATTTTCAAAATGGGGACCTGAGCGGTCGTGCAATGGGACGACAGATTGGCGACCAGGTATATGACAAAGCCATGACCTACATTCACGGCACCGCTCAGTAACCGAGCCCTCTATTCCATAGTGATTTGGATGGCCCGGACAACCGAATCCACGTCAGGCAGAGCGGCATATTCGTAAATTGGGTTGAAGCCGATATGCACGTCGGGTCGAGTTACGAGCTGCGGGGGGGCCAAAAGTAGATTGAAACGCTCGGGTGCCGAACAGAACTCGGCGACGACGGTCTGCCCGAATCCGCACGTGCGGTTATCTTCATTTAGCACGACAAGCCGGCCGGTTTTCTCTACCGACCGAGTGATCGTCTCGTAGTCGCAAGGCACGATGCTGCGGAGGTCGATGATTTCTACAGACACTTCACTTAGTTTTTTGGCCGCTTCCTGGGCAAGCTCTATCGTGTTTCCATAGGTAACGAGTGTGACATCGGTTCCTTCCTCGAAGTTGCGCGCCCTGCCAAACGGAACGGGGCTAACGTTTTCGACTTTTTCTCGTTTGCGGAAAATATGCTTGGGGATCAAGATGAAGGTTGGGTCGTCCCCCTGGATTGCCGTCCAAAATAGCCCGGCCGCGTCCTCCGGAGTCGATGGAATGGCCACTTTGATTCCGGGAAGATGGGCGATTCCCGCCTCGTAAGCCTGACTGTGCCAAAGCGAGCCTCCCGGTAGGTAAGCGCCATAGGGAGCATAGATCACCATTGGGCAGGTCCATTTGCCATAACTTCGCCATCGCAAGGTGCTCAAATTGGTCACGATTTGATTCCAGCCCGGACATACGAAATCGATGAACTGAAGTTCGAAAACGGGGTGCATTCCATACGCCGCCATGCCTACCGCCACCCCAATGATGGTGGCTTCCGCGAGCGGCGAATTGAAGACCTGCTTGGGAAACGATTCGGTAAGGCCCTTCGTAATCCCGAACACGCCGCCCTTGGGGTCTTCTATATCCTCCCCAAAAAAGATAACGTTGGGATCGTTCTCTAACGCCTTGCGAAATGTCTTGTTGATCGATTCGACCATGGTTTGCGGTCCCAACTCGATGGGCGGCTTTTCGGCGGCAGCCGCCTCGCCCCAACAGTGTGCGAGCACGTCCTCAGGGCGGGGATCCGCAAGCTTTTCCGCTTTCAGATAGTCCTCGTCTACCTGTCTTGCGACCTCTTCCTGAATTTCGGCCCATTTTCCTTCGTCCAACTCGCCACTGGCGATCATCTCTTCGGCAAGGAGGCGAATGGGATCCCGCGACTGCATTTCTTCGATGTCTTCAAGTTTGCGGTAGACGCGATGATCGTCGGACGAAGTATGGCTGGATAACCGGTCGAGGTCGCACCACAGAATGGTGGGCCCGTCGCCTCGACGGGCCTTGTCGACTGCAGCCTGCGTTGCCGCCTGCACTTTGTCGATGTGGCGAGCATCGACCTTGACCATGTGCTCGTCGCTTAAGATGCCGCCGACGGTATACGGAAAGAATTTGTCGGTGGGAGTCGAAATGCCATATTTGTTGTCTTCGATTACGAAGACAACCGGCAGATTCTCCTGAACCGCGAAGGCAATCGCCTCGTAAAACTCTCCTTGACGGGTGGCCGCATCACCAACGCTGGCCACGCAGACGGAATCCTTGCCATTGAGCTTCATTGCCCAAGCGGTACCGCAGGCGGGCAGAAGCGAGCCACCGGTAGGAGTGCACACGCTAAAGACGTTCAGTTCTCGACTTGAATAGTGGCCCGGCATTTGGCGGCCACCGGAACTGCTATCCCGCTTGGCAAAATAAGCAAGGGCAAGATCGTAGTTGCTCATGCCGCGAGCCAGCATGAGGGCTCGAGAGCGATAATAAGGAAATATCCAGTCATCCGGGCGCAGAGCAATCTCGATGGCCGCGAGGGCCTCGTGGCCCATGCCGCTGACTTGAAACCAGCCTTTGCTTTGGCGCAGTAGAATTCCTTCCCGTCGGTCACCTTCGCGACTTAGGGCCATGAGGCGTAAAAAGTCCAGTTTGGTAGTGGGCTTGGCGCCAGAAACAACTGACATCGCGTGGGTCCTCCGGTTTCTTCGTTGAAACAAGTGCGGGCTTTGATTAAACCCAGGTCCGATTATATCCGATGCCAAGGTAACCTTCCTTCATGCTTGGACCCCCACCGTCGGCTCCAGGGGCGATATTGCGCGAGCTCTTCAGTTCCGGAACCGTGGTCTTGCCCGGCGTCTTTAACGCGATCAGCGCAGTGGCCGCGGGGAAAGCAGGCGCAAAAGGGCTTTACCTTTCTGGCGCTGGAGTCACCAATGCCTCGCTTGGCGTACCCGACATCGCGCTTTTGACCCTCACCGAGATGGCTCAGGCTGCCTCACAAGTTTGCCAGGTAACTCCCCTGCCCGTGATTGCCGACGCCGACACAGGCTATGGCGAAACTTGGAATGTAGCGCGCACAGTCATCGAATTCGAGCGAGCTGGTCTGGCCGGACTGCACTTGGAAGATCAGGTCAATCCGAAGCGTTGCGGGCACCTCGACGGAAAGGCGGTGGTCGAAATCGGGCACATGAAAACGAAAATTCGGGCCGCCGTGTCCTCACGCAAAGACTCTTCCTTTATCGTGATCGCTCGAACGGATGCGCGAAGCGTGGAGGGCCTAGATCGCGCGATCGAACGAGCCAAAGCCTATGTCGATGCAGGTGCGGATTGCATTTTCCCGGAGGGGTTAGAATCGGAAGCAGAATTCGAGGGCTTTCGACGCGCCATCGATGCGCCTTTGTTAGCCAATATGACTGAGTTTGGGAAGACGCCGATCATTCCGGTACAGCGTTTCTCCGACATGGGTTACGAGCTCGTAATTTTTCCTATGACTGCCTTCCGGTGCATGCTTAAGGCTCTAAGCGAATGTTATGTCGAGCTCCTCAACTCAGGCTCGCAGCAGGGCATGCTGGGACAAATGAAAACCCGGCAAGAGCTATACGACCTTATCGAATACCCAAGTTACAGTGATCGAGACCGAAGTTGGGAAGGCTAATCAAGGGTTCGTTATCCGCTACGCACTTAGGTACAATCTGACTCAGAGCAAAGCTATGAGCGCAGCACCAACCTACCCCAATTACAGCCCTGGTCTTGAAGGCGTCATCGCCGGAGTTACCTCGATCAGCGAGATCGACAGCGACCGCAGCAGCTTGGTTTACCGCGGAATCGACGTCCACGATTTAGCCGAGCAAGGGTCATTCGAAGAAACGGCTTTCCTATTGATTTATGGCAAGTTGCCAAACCGGGCGGAGTTGGAAAACTTCCGCGAGGTCTTGGGCAAAGAAAGGGAAGTGCCTCCCCAAATTTATGACGCGCTTAAGCTTCAGCCAAAAACGGCTCACCCCATGGACAGCATCCGTTTGGCTTACGCCTTGCTGGCCTCTTTCGATCCCGACTATACATCAAACCCAACCGATCATGAAGCGAATGTTCGCAAATCGGTGCGGATTTTGGCCAAAGCGGGGACGATGGTGGCAAACGGGCACCGAATTCGCAAGGGTCTCGAACCTCTCAGGCCTAAGCCCGAGCATTCCATTGCGGAAAGTTTCGTTTACTTGATGACTGGCGAAGAGCCGGACGAATACACGGTCAAAGTAATGGACGCCTCATTGACCTTGTACGCCGAACATGGATACAACGCCTCGACCTTTGCGTGCCGTGTTTGCGTGGCTACTCTTTCCGATATTTACAGCGGGATCGTGACCGGTATCGGCACTCTGAAGGGACCTCTTCACGGCGGAGCCAACGAGGAAGCGATGCACATGCTCCAGGAAATCGGCACCCCCGATAAGGCGGAGGCATGGATACGGGATGCGCTCGCCAATAAGAAGAAGATCATGGGCTTTGGGCATCGAGAGTACAAGCGAGGCGACAGCCGCGCCATGTATATGACCAAGGTCGCCAAAGAAATTGGCCGCCGAAAGGGAAATACGAACTGGGGCGATATAGCCGACATTCTGGAGCGAATCATGCTTCAGGAAAAGAACCTCCATCCAAATGTGGACTTCCCCGCCGCTTACGCCTATTTTCTTCTGGGAATACCGATCGATCTCTACACGCCAATCTTTGTGATTGCTCGCGTTTCGGGCTGGTCCGCTCACGCCATCGAGCAGCTGGACAACAATCGGCTTATCCGGCCGAAATGCATCTATGAAGGGCCTCATAACGAGGCTTATATTCCGATCGACGAACGATAACCGAATCGTACTTGCATTAGGTGCCGGACGACCAAGCGTCTGGTCAATGTCCGCGATATATTGGCTTTACGGCCCTCCCATTTAGGCCTTTGATTACGAACGCTTGGAAACTGTATATCGTCAATTTCATAGCGAAAACAAGGAGCAACGCGATGCCACAAGGCGACAAGAGTAAATACACCGACAAGCAGAAACGCATGGCCGAGCATATCGAAAAGGGCTATGAGAATCGTGGTGTCTCTGAAAAAGAGGCCGAAGGGCGTGCCTGGGCCACCGTCAACAAGACGACCGGGGGCGGGCGTAAACCTGGCGGCTCCGGTAGAGGCAAGGCGGACAACAAAGGTCCGGCCAAAGAGGGTGGCCGCAAGGGCGGAGCAAGTCAAAGCAGGTCCACTCGCAGCGAGGCGGCAAAGAAGGGTTGGGAAACCCGCCGACGTAAAACTTCGTCGAGATAGAGCCGGCCAGCTTCCCGTCAAGGGCATACAGGCCGATGTGGAATGTCTATACTGTGTCGGCCCCATAGATTGCTCTTGGCCGGAGGTTTGTGTTTGAAGGTCTTATTCGTATCCGCTGAAGTTGCCCCTTTCGCCAAGGTTGGCGGCCTTGCCGACGTGGCAAGCTCTTTGCCTAAGGCCCTTGCCCGTTTGGGTCAGGATGTGCGCGTCTTAATGCCGGCCTATCAGATGGTCGTTGCGAGCCGGCATCCCAGGATGCTGAAGCGCGGCTTCAAAGTTCCAATGAACCTGGTCGAGCAGGCGACGGGATCCTTGCTTGGTTTCGAAGCTGAGGGTAATCGGCTTTGGCTCCTGGGAGGTGAGGATCGATTTGAACAATGCACGCGCAGTGATCTCATCTATACTCCCGGAAGAGATTCCTACCTATTCTTTGCGAAAGCTGCCCTGACTGCGTGTGAGCAGATGGATTGGATTCCCGACGTCATCCATTGCAACGATTGGCACACTGGCTTTTTACCAGTATTGTTGCGCGAGCAAGGAGGCGAAAGGTGGAATAATACTGCTTCAATATTCACTATCCATAACCTGGCTTATCAAGGGGAATTCGGACGTGATACCCTTGGTAAGGTTGGACTTCCTGAGGGTCTTTACAATTCCAACCAGCTCGAGACCTATGGAATGGTCAATTTTCTTAAGGCCGGATGCGTTTTCTCCGATTTCGTTAATACCGTTAGCCCCAGTTACTCCAAGGAGATTCAAACCAGCGAGTTTGGGTTTCGACTCGAAGGGCTGATGAAATATCTAGCTCAGGAGGACCGTTTGGCCGGCATACTGAACGGCATCGATACGGAGGTGTTTGATCCGGGTGTTGATCCTACAATCGCGGCCCGCTACTCTTTCGCCGATCTATCAGGCAAGGCAAAATGTAAATCGAGCCTTCTTAAGGAGTTAGGATTTGATGGCGAAGGTATGCCGCTTGTAGGCATGGTCACTCGATTAAGCGATCAAAAAGGCTTTGATTTGATCATCGATTGCGCGGAACGATTCCTTGCGTTGCCTATCAACTTGATAGTACAAGGGCTAGGCGACCAATCCGTAGCCCTGAAGCTTCGCCAAATCGAGTTGAGCCAGAAGCGAAGTGTCGGCGGCAAATTAAGATTTGTCGAAGAATTCGATCCACAACTCGCCCAAAGGATTTATTCTGGAAGCGACATGTTTCTCATGCCTAGCGCGTTCGAGCCTTGCGGACTTGGACAAATGATCGCGATGCGTTACGGCAGCGTGCCGATCGTTCGAAAGACGGGCGGACTTGCCGATACGGTTTTTGAAGGGACGAGCGGCTTTGTGTTCGAGAAACGATCCTCGGATGATCTTTTCAGGGCTGTTTCAAGAGCCGTGGAAGCATTCGGAGGCAAGCGCTGGCAAGAATTGGTTGTTCGATGCATGAAGATCGACCATTCCTGGACGAAGAGTGCCCGACTTTATGAAGAGATGTACATGAAGGCTAAGAGTCAACGCGCACATCGAGCTCACGGAGAACGTAAGCTTTGTGGCGCGACGCTTTGAAGATTGATTCGGGCGTTACGCTTGATGCCTGCATAGCCGGCGCGGCGGACCGCCGATCCTCGGGTGAGTTCGTCCCACTCCTCGAACCCGATTTCGCTGAGCCGCTCGAGGGATGGCCACTCGCGTTTGGTAAGAAAATTTGGTTCGACCGTAACGGAAGCTCTGTGGGGCAGGTGATCTCTGGGCTTGTTAAATGGACAGACCTCCTGGCAAATATCACATCCAAATGTCCAGGAGCCGATCTTAGATTCAAGTTTCGCATCGATCGCGCCTCGATGTTCGATCGTTAAGTAGCTAATGCACTTGCGGGCGTCGACTTGCCAGCGTCCATCGGCTTGGACGATACATCCCGTTGGGCAGGCATCTATGCAACGCGTGCATGTACCACAACTGCCGCTCTCGGGAGGGTCTAAGGCAAGATTAAGGTCTGTCAAGATGACTCCGATGACGAACCAGCTTCCCCGCTTCGAGTTGATCAGGCAGGTATTTTTACCGAACCACCCGATGCCTGCTCGCTGCGCCATCTCTCGCTCAAGAAGGGGAGCGGAGTCAACGCAGGCGCGGAATCTTGCCGTCGCCATTGACTTCTCGCAAAAGCCGATCAGCTCGCGCATTTTGGTGCGTAACACCCGATGGTAATCCCGACCTAGAGCATAACGGGCAATTCGCGGGTACCCCATTCGAGGCGCATTTGA
>JBBREX010000013.1:0-32429 GCA_038225245.1 Fimbriimonadales bacterium
TTCCACGGTGTAGCCATGCGTCTCCAACTAGCACCCCAGGGCCTATGCCCCAGCCGTTTTATTAGAAGAATTTTCCGCCGGGGTTTAGAGGAGTTCAGTCGATTACAAAAACGCTGTGGCACATTGCACCGCCCGCATTTCGTCCGCCCGGTGCGGCCGAGCCGATGATCTCATTGCCATAGACGCCACGAGCGAACGAACCTGGCGAGCCATCCGGGTTGAGCGAGATCATGCTCTCTTTTGTGCCTCGCCAAAGGACCGCGAAATCCGGGGATTGCTCTCCTTGGATCGTATCGCCAACTTGGAATCCGTCACCCATTCCATAAACCGCCGACCGTATATATCCGGAAGGATGGAGGTCCACCGCGCTTTCCGCGCTGCCATGCCATATAACGGCGTGATTGCCGTCGGATTGGCCCACTTCGCCCCCTTGATACCCGCCATGGCAGGCCCAAGCCCACGAACCACCCGCATTCCAGGGATTAAGGTCTATATAACCGGCAGCGTCCCCGTGCCATAAAACTGCGTGTGGCAAGCCGTGCAAGGGGTTGTAATTCCCTACCTGCTCTCCGCCGTCAATCGCCAAGCCCCCGGATCCTTTTCCAATTGGATCGAGAATGACCGCTCGGTATTGCGCCTGCGCCCAGGCGGCTAGGGTGGTGGTGCAAGCCGCTGTCAACAATCTCTTAATAAATACCGTCTGACTAGCCTTCACTTTACAGTATCAGTCTATCACACATTCTCACCCGAACAATATGGGTATTTGCCGTTCGGAACGCAATTTGCGTCCCATGAACTTGCTGGCAAGGTGAATCGTTTCCTTTACTGGACGGCGATGCTCGGGCTGCCTTCGGCAATCCTTTCCCATTCCAAGGCCGACCCAGCGTCCTCACCGTCGGATCACCGAAGGGCACCCAAGGGAGGCTAGGGCAGGCCCGTAATCTGCGCAATTCGCACAGCGACATGAACACGACCTAAGACGGTGCTCGACTTTGTGCGATTCCAAGCACCCAGCAAGGGTTTCTTGGCCAAAGCGATATCCGAGCTTCCCGCCCCACGTGTCGGTGCTTACGAATCTGCCTTACGCCAGCGGCTTGTCGGCAAGCTTGCTCGGAGCGATGTCGAGAGTGAAGAATTCCAGCACATCGTCGAGGCGGTGGGATTCGGCCTGGCACTTGGCGAGGGCATCGGCGAGCATCTTCTTCACCTCGTCGATCGAAGCCCGCTGATCGGCGATCTGTTTATCGAGGTCGGCGATTTTCGCTTCGGCGGCGGCCGTGAATTGATTGGTCTGATGCTCCAGCGAGTCGCCATAAGCGGCGAGGGCGGCCATCTTGCGCGAAGCGTCTGCTACCACTGACTGGGTATCCACACCCATTGCTTTCCCCATCGCTTGCAGGGTTGTTTGCACCGCCTTTCGCCTTACTTCGATGGCGAGATCGGAGGGCAGGGAAGACATGACCTCGAGTGCTTGCTCGGCAGTAAAAGTTGCCTGCGGCAAGCCGGCGCGGGAATAGACATCGGCGAATTCCACCTTCCCACCAGGCGCGCTTACGGTACCTGTGGGCTGGGGCGCCACTTTGATTTCGTCCAGATTTGGACCCGGTGTCTCGCGAACCACCTGTTGGACGGTTTTCGTTTGCGGAAGATCGAGTGGGTCGCTCGAAGGCTCTTCATCAGGCAGCTCAACCACGAGATCGGCGGCTTTGCGCAGAAGGTTGCGTATGCTCATAAGGTTTCCGCGTTCATTCTACGCCTTTACTTCGGCTGAGGTCGGATCGGCGACTAGCTCGTCCATGGGAGTGATTTCGTCGATCGCTTCAGTAAGAGAAGTCGTCTGCACGACGACTTCATCGATATCGGCGAGCACTTGTTCGGGTGAGCGGGCTCTGATTTCGTCGTTGATTAGCCCGAATGTATCGGACACAAGCCGCATCTGCTGGCCAAGGTTGCTGAGGATTTGGCCGATTCTGCTTACGAACTCGCGCCGGCGCTCCAGAATCTGCTTGCGCTTGATCATCACGTTGCGGTTGGCGATTACGGGATCGGTTTCTGAATCCTTGCCTAGTTGCTCGACTTCGGCGGAATAGAATTTTTGGATGGTATCGACGGTTTGGTTGACCCAAGCGGCAGTTGGTTCGGCGACCATAGGCGCGTACGCGTACTCCTTGTCGATTTCAAACCGCGGAGGCGTGGATTTAATCGTGCTTGGGGGGACCCGTGGAGAAACATTCGGCTTGGGCAGGTTTCTCCTGACGTCGGGAGCGAGATCGTCATAGATATCGCTATAGATAAACATCAGATAGCCGGCAAATTGTGCTTCCTTCGCGGCGAATTGGAGGAATTTCTCCATCAGGAAGTCGAGTTTGCGGAGGGCTTCCCGAAACCAGGTTTCTTCCTTGCGAGATTGGGTAGCGATTTGGGCGCGCATGTCTTCGAGGCGCTGGAACTGATCTCTTACTTCGTTGCGAACGGTCGGAAACACCTGTTTCTTTAGGTCTTCACGGCGGTCTGCCACCTCGGCATCGAACTTTGTTTCGAGACGGTCGGTGTACCACTTTGTATCGGGCACGAAAAGCAGGTAGGCAGCCTCCGCGACGAGGGCGACGAGAAGCGGCAAGGGGGTAAGCAGGGCAGCCGAGAGGGCGGCGCAACTGGCAAGCCCGACCATGTTGTATCCCTCTTGGAACGCCTTGGTAAGCCGATGTCGAAAGCTGCGATAGATAGGAAGGGAGGGATCGAACTTCACGGCAAATGATCGTTGGCGGACTTGCACCAGTATGACAAGGTTTGAATCAGCGCCGCTAAAGCTACGCTATGGTCGATCAGGAATTCGCTCCATAAAGGATGCGGGAATCGTCATGAAGAACTAGATAACCATGAAACTCAGAACATCGGGGAAAATTATCGTACTCATTCTCATTCTGGGGATCGCTTTTGGAGCCTATCGGTTGTGGGGCAAACAGCTTAGGGGAATCGTCGACACCAAATCGCCGGGGCAGGCCGCCGCCCATTTTGGGGAAACGAAAATCGAAGGCGATCTGGGCCTTAATAAACAGCTTGGCCGCCCCCTTCACGTGGCGCTTAACCAATGGCCGGGCTGGCTCGGAGGAATGTTCGCGAACAATGGATTGAAGCCAAACAAGGCTTGTCTTTACTGGCAAAAATACAATCTGCTCGTGGAGTTTCAGGTCATGGATGATCCGGTTGCCATGATCAATGAATTCGCGGCGGGGCGCGTCGATCTCGCATGGTCGACCATGGATACGGCGGCCACTCAACTTGGCGGGCTCAAGAAGGGAGGCACTCCGGCGAAGGTGATCTTTCAAGTCGATTATTCTCAAGGTGGAGATGCGATCGTGGCACGACCCGGAATCAACGGCTTCGAAGACTTAAAGGGGAAGTCGGTCGCCCTCATTCCGCTGAGTCCCTCCGACACCCTACTTCGCTTTGGCGTGCTTAACTCGAGTCTAACCGAGATACAAAAGAAATCCATCTTGAACGGAAAGATCGCTCAGGATTTGCCTAACGATGTCGTGGCGACCTTCGCAGCGGGCAAAGCCGATGCGATCGTGACTTGGGAGCCGAATATTTCAGCCGCATTGAAGCAGGTTAAAGGTTCTAAAGTCATTTTTTCTTCAGAAAGCGCGGCGACCCTCATTGGAGACTGTTTTCTGGCGAGAACCGAGTTTATCGACTCGAACAACGAGCTGATCAAAGCCTTTGTAAAGGGCTGGTTCGACGGAGCGTTCCAGGCTCAAAACGACCCGACAAAGTCGGTTGCGGTGATGATGGAAGGCTTTCCCGATTTCAAATCGTTGGGGGCGGATGGGTCGCTCGACACATTTAACAAGGTGAAGCTCACATCGCTCGCCGATAATGCGAAAACGTTTGGGTTGGGTGGCGGCTCGCCTCAGTTCGACACTATTTTCAACCAGGCGAATAGCTTTTACGTGGGGGCCGTGCAGGATCAAGTCAGCGCGGAAGAGGCCAAAGATGACCGAGCGGTCAGAGCGATTTACGCGGAACTATCGCCCTCGGAGCGAAAGACGGCGCCGGTGGAGGAGTTCAAATTTACGGCCACTCAGCGAGCGCATGCAAAGGCCGCGAACCCGGTCTTTACAAAGCCGTTAACGATTAAGTTCGCATCGGGTTCTGCAGAACTTTCGGCGGCGGCGAGGCAAACACTCGACACCAAAGTCATTCCGTTACTCAGAACGGCATCTAACGCATTTTTCCGGATCGAAGGAAATACCGATAGCGTTGGCAACCACAACCTTAATATTGCGCTAAGCCAGCGAAGGTCCAATGCAGTCGTAAATTACTTAGCCAATCGCGGCTTCAACGCGGAGCGGCTTATCCCGGTTGGGAACGGGCCGGACAAGCCCGTAGCCGACAACTCGAGTGGAGAGGGCCGCCAAGCTAACCGCCGAACCGATATCAAAGTCGTGGCGAACCAGTAATGCCATTTCAGGTCCGTTCGACTTTAAGCAGGTCGCAAGACCTCCTATTTAGTTGGGTGGGTGTTGTCCTGCTTATCACGATCTGGTGCTTGCTTACTTACGGTGGGTTCGTCAAGCCCCTATTCTTGCCCCCTCCGACGGAAGTATTTCGAGGGCTTGCCCATTTTAATGATTTGGGATGGCTAGTTCCCGCCATAGAGCGCAGTTACGTCAGAGTGTTGGTCGCGCTTGCCTTGGTCGTAGCGGTCGGAGTACCCATTGGAGTGTTGATGGGCGCATATACGCCTCTGGATTCGAGCCTGAACCGCATTATTAACGGATTCAAGGCGGTGCCACCAACCGGTCTGATCGGACTGATAATCCTCTGGTTTAGCGTTGAGGAGAAAGCGAAGATCGTGTTCTTGTTTTTGGGCTCGATCTTTTACATGATCCTTCTCGTCCGAAACGCAATTCTGAGCGTTCGCGATGATTTTGTCGTGATCGCTCGGGATATGGGAGCGACGGGTGGGCAGATCTTACGTAAGGTCCTGATTCCCGCCGCGTTGCCACAGATTTGGGAGGCGGTCATCATCTGCAATGGCATCATGTGGACCTACATCGTTCTCGCTGAATACATCAATTCAAGCCAAGATCAAATCGGACTCGGATATTTGCTTCAGATCGGAAGTCGCACCTATCAATCGGGCCAGGTGTACGGAACTTTGATCCTTATTGGGGCGATCGCCTATTTTACCGATTGGGCGATGAAGCTCGTCCAGAGGCGATTCTTCGCCTGGTAGGAATAATTTCGTGGCCGATCAAATTACGCAAGCTTCGGAAATCGCCCTCGACCCAAACGCGAACGTCATCGACCTTCGCAATGTGACGAAAACTTACAGCAAGAAAGGCGAGGCGGTCATCGAGAATTTCAATCTCGTTATTCCGAACGTGGACGAAGGGGAATTCACGGCGATTCTTGGTCCATCCGGCTGCGGCAAATCCACTTTGCTCAACATGATCGGCGGGCTTGTGCCACCGACCTCGGGCGAGATCATTGTTTTCGGCCAGAAAATCCATGGAGACAACCCGTTCGCTGTCACAGTTCAACAAGCGTATACGTGCTTACCGTGGCTGTCCGTGCAGCGCAATGTGGAGTTCGGACTTGAGATACAAGGGGTCGATTCGGAGACTCGGAAGGCAGCGGCTTCACAATATCTCGAAAAGGTGGGACTGGCAGATCGTGCCAACGCTTACCCTAAAGAACTCTCGGGCGGCATGCAGCAGCGCGTGGCGATTGCCCGCTGCCTTGCGATGAAGCCAAAGATCGTGCTTATGGATGAGCCGTTTGGCGCCCTGGACGCTAAGATACGGGAGGACATGCAGTTGCTTCTTCTTACGCTATGGAATTCCGAAAAAAACTGCGTCGTATTCATCACCCACGACATAACGGAAGCATTGATCCTCGCGGATCGGATCATCGTCGTCTCGTCACGGCCGGCTCAAATTATTCAAGATATCCGGGTGCCTTTCGCTCGTCCGAGATTAGGCGACGATGCGGCCGTCGCGGATTTAGCCACTACGCCACAGTTTTTACATCTTAGTCAAGAAATCCTTCACCTATTGAAACATGAGGGAAGCGGCGGGCAGGTACGAATCTCCGTTTGATGGGCATAATGCCAACCAGTGGGTGCGTATGAAAGGCTTCTCCGGCCATTGCTCTTTCGGATCGATCCCGAGAGGATGCACAACGCGGCCTTATGGGCGGTTGCCAGGGGACTTATTCGCGGGCGGCTCCTTCGTGATCCCCGGTTAGAGCGAACGATATTCGGAATTCCCTTCCCGAATCCCCTCGGCTTGGCGGCCGGGTTCGACAAGAACGCGATTGCCGTCGACCGTTGGGAAGCGCTCGGATTCGGCTTCGCCGAAATCGGAACCGCCACTTACCACGCGCAGGCGGGCAATGACAAGCCACGGCTGTTTCGCTTGCCTGAATCTCAGGCTCTCATAAACAGGCTTGGTTTTAATAATCAGGGGGCCGCCGTCATCGCCGGACGGCTGAAATCCAATAGACCGACGATACCGATTGGGGCAAATCTCGGTAAATCGAAAATCACCTCTCTCGATGAGGCGGTTTCGGACTATGAGTCAAGCTTTCGACTTTTGGCCCCCCATGCCGCTTACATCACTGTGAACGTTTCTTCTCCCAATACTCCTGGGCTCCGAGAGCTACAGGAGCCTTCAAGGCTAAGCGACCTTTTGGAATCGCTCAAATCGATCGACTCCGAAAAGCCGATTTTGGTAAAAATCGCACCTGATCTGGAGGATGGTCAAATCGACGCAATCCTCGAGAACGCCGTGGCGGCGGGAGCGGCCGGCATCATCGCCACCAATACGACCACCGACCGCTCTGGAATTCGTTCTTCGATCCCAGACGGCGGCGTTTCGGGCAGGCCTCTTTTCGCTAGTTCGAATGCGGTTCTGCGGAGGCTCGCCGGCTCACGTCCGGCAGGGTTCGTACTCATCGGTGTGGGCGGAATCTTTACGGGCCAAGATATGGCCGAGAAGATGAGAATAGGGGCCGACCTTTGCCAGATTTATACGGGTTGGGTTTATCGGGGCCCCTCCGCTGCAGCACGAATTTTGACGGATTTTTTAGCGCTCCCCAGGGAGAACGATGCCGCGCATGATAACCTTTTGAGATAGCAAAAAGACAAGGATAGTCGGTATCGCGGCGAGGGTCAGGGCGGCCATGACGACGGCTTTGGGAGCATAGAGCTGCAACTGATAGATCCAAACCGTGAGGGTCCACATTTTTTGGTCCTGGGCTACCAGAAATGCATACATGAAAGCCCCGTAGGCGCCCATGAAAGCAAGCAGGGCAAGATATCCGAGTACCGGGCGGCTGAGAGGCAAAGCAATTTTCCACAGCATGGTCGTTTCCTTCGCCCCATCGATCTGGCCGCTTTCGTATAGTTCCTGAGGCAGAGAATCAAAAAAGCCTTTTAGCAGGAAAATCATGTAACCCGATGCGGCGGAGGGTAGCACGAGGGCGGCAAACGTGTTTAAAAGCCCCAGGTCCTTTAGCAGTAAGAAGGATGGAATGAGAGCAACTTCGGCGGGAAAGGCCATGGTGGCGAGGAGGAAAATGAGCACCTTGCCGACGGATGGCATCGGATATCGGGAAAGCGCATAGGCTGCAAGGGGATTGATGATTAATTGTGTGAGCACTGCCAGTAAGCAAAAGAGTGCGGTATTCCACAGAGCCCGGCCGTTGATAAGAATATAATCCAAAACATAGCGATAATTGCGAGAACTAAATTCCGCGCTCAGCTCCGAAGCATGAGCGAGCACATGATTGCGTTCCTCCGCTTCGATCGGCATTGGCTCCGATGAACGGCGCTGCCAGAGATCTTCTGCAGCCAAAGTGGTAAAGCGTGCAGGTAATGAATTTTCTACGAAATCACGCCATAAGTGGCCATTTTCTATAATAGGAACATGCTCATAATCTGCCGCGCCACGGCGAACCTCGGTAGGGAGGCGATCGATTTGATTTTCGGTCCTCGATCGCAGGAATTCTTGAAATAAGCGTCGCTTTAGAATCGGTAGGCGAAATTCGGGTGGCAAAGTTCTCTTAAAGATTTGCCAATCATCTTGCTTTTGTCCTGGTAAAGGCTTCCAGTTACGTCGGTCGAGCAGTTCACTGGGGGGAGAAACGCCTTGGAATGCAACGTTTTCCTCGATGTAAGCCCGGTTGAGTTCGCCGATATCTCGAAATCGAGTTCTCAGCCAGGATTGATATCTCATGGTCAGCTTGCCCGTAACCGCATTCGGGGGAGTGCGGAAACCAGCCAGCCAAAATTCGTTCGGAAGACTTGCTAAAAAGGAGCGATATGCTTGCATGACGTCGATTGGTGCGGAAGGTCCCGTTCGAGTCGCGGAGATGAAGCTTGTCGAGCCCGAATACTTATCTTCGAGATACTTTGTCAGCATTTCTTTGTGGTCGCTCCAAAAGGCTGGAATCAGGCGGTTATCGTTCTGGTCGGTCGGGCCTTTAAATCCGGTCGCCAGCATCAAAAGGAACGGGTAAATCATGCTGACAGCCCCCAAGGAGAGAAGGACATACAACACGAAAGTAGCGAAACGAGCCCGAAGACGGTTCCTGCCAACTCGACCAACCAGCGACATTTTTCTATTGCACCCTAAATGAAGTGCGGTTACTTGCCGAATTCGAACTTATGTCGCATAAAAAGGCTCTTATGTGACGTTCGCTAGCTTGACTGGCGTATCCTAACCAATAATATGAGAAATTTTAAGGAAGCTTCGGTTTCTTTGGCGCTTTTTTGTGCTTTAGCCCTTGTGATCGGCTGCGGCGGAGGCGGAGGAGCCTCGGGTACCACCGGCTCCCTGACCACAGGTTCGACGGGCTCAAGCGCGAGCACGGGTTCTACCGCGAGCACGGGCTCGACGGCCAGTACAGGTTCCACCGCGAGCACCGGTTCAACCGCCAGCACTGGCTCAACTGCGAGTACGGGCTCGACGGCCAGCACAGGTTCGACGGCTAGCACTGGTTCAACTGCCAGCACTGGCTCAACCGCGAGTACGGGCTCGACGGCTAGCACCGGCTCAACAAGCGGAACGGGCGGCACGGGTGGCCTGACTCCGGGCTTTATGGGTCTGGGTACTTTGTCGGGATCGTCCGACAGCGAGGCCAAAGGCGTATCTTCCGACGGAGCAAGCGTGACCGGAAGCAGCGGCAGCTTAACTTTCCTATGGACCGCAACGGGCGGGCTCATGCTCGTGCCAACGGGAGCTGGCTTCACAAAAATTAAGGCATTCGCGATCTCCAGCGATGGCACTACGATCGTAGGTGAGGGAGACGATGGCGTTGGAACTGCTTCATTCCGATATCGTAATGGAAGCATCGAGCGCATCAATGACTTCCCCGGAAGTACGCAAGGGAGAGCATTCGGAGTTTCCGGAGATGGAAGCGTTCTGGTAGGGGATGGCCTGCATAACGGCGTCCGGGAAGCATATCGATGGTCGTCGGGGGGAACCGTGGGCTTAGGATTCCTACCTGGATACACTTCCTCGAGCGTAGCGACAAGCGTCACTCAGGATGGTCTAACGGTGGTCGGGATCAGCTCAAATTCTAGCCAGTCTCAAGGCTTTGTTTGGAATAACGGGGTGCTTTCACCCTTGCAAAACTTAAGCGGAGGATTAGGCACCGGGTTGGCTTATGCCATTTCGCCCCAGGGAGACATCGCGGTTGGACTGAGCGATGGGAAAGCCGTCATGTGGAACGTTAGCACTGGCACGGTCTCGGCTCTTGCAGACCCCCATGACATTCATGCGCCGAGCGTCGCCATCGCCACGTCGACCAGCGGGCAAACCATCGTCGGCTCGGGAACGACTTCCACGGGCCAAGAGGCAATGATCTTCACCGGCGCTCAAGGCATGTTACGGTTGAAGCAGGTCGCTATCGACGCCGGTTTCGCAAGCCAGGTACTAAACTGGACTCTGATCGAGGCGACCGGTATTTCTCCGGATGGCAAAGTGATCGTGGGGAACGGCCAGGATCCGCAGGGTCACCGAGAGGCTTTCCGGCTACGTTTGCCTTGATGCATTGGTGATCAACCTATCCCCTTTTCATTCGCCGAAAAGGGGATTGCTGGCGCGAATTCTAGCGTACGGAAATCGCTTCGCCTCGTCGATTGACGGCGTCCCAATCGATCACCTGCATGTAGGCGTCGATGTACTTGGCTCTCGCAGTTCCGAAGTCGAGAAAATAGGCGTGCTCATATACGTCCATAGCGAGCACGCAAGTGTGGTTCCAGATCGGGAACGTGTTTTGGGCGTCGCCGATATAATTGAAGAGCCTCTTTTCCTCGTGGTCGTAAGCCAGGTAGGCCCATCCCCGGCCTGCCACTCCAGTTGCCTTCCAGTCGGCCGCCCACTTCTCAAAGCTACCGTAGGCTTGCTTGATTAGGTCGCCTACTTTGCCGTTCGCCGGGCCGCCTTGGCCCCCGATCGTATCGAAATAAATGTTGTGGTTGATAAACCCTTCATACGCGAAGGTGTAATCCACCTTGAGTGCTCGCATCTGGCTGTAGATTTGATTCGCCTTCGCAGGATCGACTTCCATCTCCGCAAGCGCCTTCCGAATTTCATTGGTCTTGTTGGCGTATCCCTGCCAGAGCTTAAGATGCTCGTCGTGCGTTTTGCGACTGATCCCAACTCTTTCGGTGCCATAGACCTTCTCCGAAATGCTCTGCGGCACGTTCACGAGCTTGATATCCATTACTTCCATGGTTTCGTTCTCCTTTAGCAATTTGCTGGCGATACTCGGCAGTTTATTGAGCCCGACAGCTAGGCCGGCGGCTCCGATTACGAAATGGCGTCTTGAAAGCTGTGATTTTAGATCCATCGGGGCACTGCCTCATTTCGAAGCGTACCACCGATTGCGGGCCGACAAAACTACATATCCAGGTCCATGAATTTTGCAAGCTTCCGGACATCCTCCATGAGCGAAGCAAATTGATCGGGAGTCAAGGCTTGCGAGCCATCGCTAAGGGCATGTTTGGGATCGGGATGCATTTCCACCATAATTCCGTCCGCTCCCGCCACGATCGCCGCTTTCGCCATCGGAGCGACGTATTTGGCGACGCCGGTACCATGCGAAGGATCGACGATGACAGGAAGGTGGGAGAATTCTTTCAGTACCGGAATCGCGGCCAGATCGAGAGTGTTGCGAGTATATGACCGATCGAGAGGAATTACTCCTCGCTCGCAAAGAATGACATTAGGATTTCCCTGGCTGAGAACGTACTCTGCGGCGAGCAAAAATTCGTCGATGGTGGCTGAGGGACCTCGCTTGAGAAAGACTGGCTTTCCGCTTCGACCAGCCTCGATGAGTAGCGGGAAATTCTGCATAGAGCGAGCGCCAATTTGAAGAATATCGATGTACTGGGCCACTAATTCGACGAGATCGCCGCTCATGACCTCGCTCACGGTGGCCAGACCGGTTTCTTGCCCGACCGCTTTCATAATTTTCAGCCCTTCTTCGGCGAGTCCCTGAAACGAGTAAGGTGAGGTTCGAGGCTTGAACGCTCCGCCGCGAAGCACTTGCGCGCCGGCATCCTTCACCATCTTCGCGGACACCGAAAACTGTTCGTATGACTCCACGGAGCAGGGACCCGCCATAACTGTGAATTGGCCAGGGCCGATGCACGTGGTCCGAACCTGCACGGTCGTCTTTTCGCGATGAAATTCCAGCGAGGCTAGCTTGTAGGGGCGGCTGGTCTGGGTGACCTTGCTGATGCCCTCCAGTCCCGATAAGAGTGCCTCGAGCGAGGACCGCTGGTCGGTAGACAAGGCGGCGGGGACCCCGATGGCGACGCGGTCTTCTCCGGGAAGGACGAGAGGCTCGGCGCCGATCTCGCTAATGGTATCGCAGACCGCGCGAATTTGTTCTTCGGTCGCGCCGACCTGCATGCTGATGATCATATTTCGATTTTATAGTACCGCGCCGGTTAAGTTGCAGCCTCGAATTGGGATATCCTAAGAGGAGGAGGCCTTCATGTTTTCAGCATTATTTGCGATTAGTTTTGGGCTCGGGGGAGATAAGAAGCATCCTTGCTGTTCGATGTCCAGCTTCGTCTCCGATCCCGATTTTATTCGGGCCCATGCCTCACCGGCGAAGTTCAATTTTCTAGCTCAATCGGGCAAGATGGTGACCTTTAACGATGCCCACGGGAAGCCCACAAGCGCATATTGGATCGCTCCCGCCAAAGGCAACACAAGCGCCGTGATCATGATTCACGAATGGTGGGGTTTAAACGATTACATCAAGGCGAACGCCGATCGTTTACATCGAGAAGGCGGATATGGCGTTTTGGCGATCGATCTCTATGAAGGCCGAACCACCACCGATCCGAAAGTGGCGGGCGACCTGATGGCCAAGGTTGATGAAACTCGTTCGGTGGCTATCGTTTCCGCCGCCGTTAAGACGTTGAAGGGCGGAATCGCTCATGTGAAGCGGATTGGCACGATCGGCTATTGCTTTGGAGGCGGATGGTCTGAAAGGACGGCGATCGAGGGTGGGGCGAACGTGCAAGCTTGCGTGATGTATTACGGAATGCCCACAACCGACGGCGACAGCCTTCACCGTTTGAAAGCGCCTGTTCTCATGGTACACGCCACCCAAGATAAATGGATTACCGAGGATGTCGTAAGCAAGTTTCAGTCGGCGATGAAGGGATCAGGGAAGCCTATTCGGGTCCTTCATTTTGACGCCGACCACGCATTCGCCAATCCAAGCAATCCGCACTTCGATAAACACAAAACCGATCTGGCTTGGAAGTCCACGATGGCGTTTTTCAAGAAACATCTGGGATCCTAAATATTTCCTGAGAAAGTGATCAATGAAGCGGAAATCTCTGTGCATCGTATTCGGGTGTTTGGTGGCCGGTTTGCTTGGCGCGTCGAGGTATCTGACCGTTCGTCTGGGCCGTCAATCCGATGGGCGGTTCATCGTGTCGACCGGGCAGATCATCGAGGGCACTTCGATCTGCTTCAACGGCCGGCCGGTCGATCTTGCGATGCATCCAACTCGCGATATGGCGGCGGTTCTTGGCCAAAAAAATGTATTCCTATGCAAGTCGACCGGAGTTGTGCCTGGATCGGAGGCCGCCCTTGGCGATGGGGCAGGATATCATGGCATCGTTTGGAATCCCAATGGCAGCCGGCTATTGGCGAGCGTTTCGAACGGCACGATCCAAGAGTTCGAGTTATCGGGCGATAAGCTCATTTCATCGCGAACGATCGATCCTGGCCCGGGCGGGATGAAGGGCAACGCGCGGCCGGGAGGACTTGCCATCACGTCAGATGGCAGGACATTATACGCCTGCTTGTGTGACCGGCAGAGCGTGGCACGCATCGACTTGGATTCGGGAAAGTTTTCGGCAGAGTATAAGGTCGATAATCTCCCCTTTGAGGTTCAACTCACGTTAGACGGCAAAAGCTTGCTCGTAACGAATTGGGGAGGTAGGCGACCCAGGGCCGGCGATAGGAGCGAGGATAGTTTGAACGTGAAGCTCGTGGCCGATCGAAGAGGATCGAGCGCATCGGGGACGGTAAGCAAGATCGATTTGGCCAGTGAACGGACTGAAACCATCGAAGTGGGCTTGCATCCGACGGGCATGACACAACATAACGGCAAGCTCTACGTAGCTTGCGCCTCCAGCGACAGCATCAGCGTGGTCGACATCGATAAATGGTCGGTGGACCGTGAGGTCGCCATTAAGTGGGGTGGCGAAAAACGCTACGGAAGCATGCCTTGCGCACTCGCTTTCTTTGAAAAGCGGTTGCTCGTCTGCAATGGCGGGGATAACGCGCTATGCGAAGTCGATCCTTATCGCGGCAAGGTTTTGGGGTTTCGCCCGGCCGGCTTCTATCCGATAGCGATCGGGCTGGGTAAGAATTCGCGTGCGTACGTGCTCAACACCAAAGGGAATGGCTCGGTAAGAAGAACGGTGAAGGGACAACCGGGCAATGCTCATGACTTTCAGGGCAGCGTTACCGTGCTCGACCTTCGCGACGACTTGGCCCAGGCTACCAAGGTCGTGGTTTCCAATAATCACTGGAACCAGCGACTTGTCAAGCCAAACCTGAAGGTGTACCAAGGTGCGATCAAGAACGTGCTTTATATCATCAAAGAAAACCGCACATATGACGAGGTTTTTGGCGACTTGCCCATGGGAAATGGGGACAAAAAGCTCTGCGGGCTGGGCGAAGAAATTACGCCGAATCACCACGCTTTGGCAAGGCAATTTACTCTCTTCGACAATGCTTATGTGAGCGGCACCAACAGCGCCGACGGCCACAACTGGACCGACGGCGCTCTCGCCAACGACTACCTGGAGCACTTCTACACCGGCTACCGCACTTATCCCGACGATGGTGACGATGTCATGGGAATATCTCCCAAGGGTAATTTGTGGGACGCCGCGCTGGAGAAACACAAAAGTGTTCGGATTTACGGGGAATGGGTGGACGACGATCTCGCCCGCTACGATCCGCCGAACACGACTTGGATAGACGTGTGGAAGGAGCGCAAGGCAGGAACTCACAACATCAAGCTTCACCTCGCGAGCCACGTCCCGGCGGTTCAGCGATGCATGAATCCGGACTACCCGTATTGGCCCTTGATCACATGCGATCAGAAGCGGGCCGACATTTTTATCGAAGAATATGGCCGCCTAAGCGCGGGCGACGAAGTTCCAAACCTGATGGTGATGAGCTTGCCATGCGACCACACGGAAGGGCTGAGCCCGGACTATCCCAAGCCGCGTTCGATGGTGGCTGATAACGATCTCGGGCTCGGGCGAATCGTGGAGGCGGTGTCCCATTCGCCTCAATGGAAGGAGACGTGTATCTTTGTGATCGAGGACGACGCTCAAGCGGGCCCAGACCACGTGGATGGACATCGCACCGTGGCGATGGCGATCAGCCCTTACACGCGTCGGGGCTATGTGGATTCCAGCTTCCTGACCACCTGCTCGATCTTACGCTCGATCGAATGGATGCTCGGCCTTGATCCGATGAATCGATTCGATGCATTGGCGACCCCGTTCGAGACATGTTTCACCAACCGCCTGGACCTGTCGGGGTATCGAGCTGTGGTAAATCGGGTTCCGCTCGATGACATGAATAAGCCGAAGGCCAAGCTGAGCGGGGAGGAGCGCTATTGGGCGGTGAAATCGGAGTCACTCGATTGGAGCTCGCCCGACGCCGCCAACTGGTATTGGCTGAATCGAATCGTTTGGTACAGTTTGCATGGTAGGGACCAGCCTTATCCGAACTGAAAAAGGCTTTAGGGGCCGTCTTTTCGTTTTGGATCTGGATTCGGCTTGCTCTTGGCCGCTTCCGCTTTGCGCATCAGGTCCGCTATTTTTGGAGGCACAGGGCAAAAGATCGTGACTTCGTTTAGGCGCGGATCGCCCGGTTTGATGAATCCTTTGTAGACTAAGGGCATTTAGACCTCATTTTGATCCTGACTGACTATCGGGGTTTTGTCCGACGATTCCCCAGCCTCCTCCTCCCGGGCCCGCTTCGCTTTGAAATTCTCAATTAATTTTCTCGATCGCACCGGAAAAAAGACTGCTTCCCTCGTCAAAGGATCGTCCGCTTTCAGTAAGCCTCTTGAGATAATCTTGCCCATGTAGATGCTGCTCCCAATCGTTGTCGATTAAGTTGCCGTCGTTACGGCACTATTCTACACGCGAGGGTCGGGCAAAAATCTAGGGCGCAAATGAGGGTCTTGGCTCGTCCTGAGGGTTATTAATATTACTCTCTAGCAAGGGTCTTGCTTCGCTTCGATGTAGCGGGCGATTTCGGTGGGGGAGACGATGACCACGTTGGGATAAGCCAAGCGCAGAAACTCCTCGAAGCTTACGTCGGCGAGTTCCCCGGTTTGACGAAATTCATCGTAAAGGGCGTTTAAGACTTCGGCGGGGGTGGGGAGGTCGGCGTAGGCATCGATCCACAGGCCAGGTTTGTTCTCTCCGCTCTTGTAAGCGACGGCGGCGATGAATAAAGGTTGGCCGTCGGCCGTTGACGGCAGGCGGTTGTCGGAGATCCATGAGCCTTCGTGCACATGCAGCCCCGCGTCCTCCAGCTTTTTCTTGACCTCTTCGGGAGCAAGGCTGCTTCGGCTCGAAACTAGGATGGTGGCTTCCGCATTGGCGGCAGTGATGATCGAGCCCCCTCTGTGGGCGTCGAGATAGACCTCCTTGGTCTTCAGGCGATTCTTTGCCTCGTCGCAAAATCGTTCCAAGTTCACTTCAAGAATCATCGTAAGCTCTTGTCCATTAAGCTAAAATCCTAGCATCCGAGAGGGACAGAATTGTCGAACACCATCCAAACCTTACTTCAAGAAGAACGCACTTTCGAGCCAAGCGAGCAATTTTCCGCTCGAGCAAATGTGAAGGACGGGTCGCTATGCGAGAAGGCATCTTCCGATATTGAAGCATTTTGGAGCGAATGGGCGAATCGACTGGACTGGATCGAACTCTGGCATAAGGTTTTGGAATGGGATCCACCGAACGCGAAATGGTTCGTGGGAGGCAAGCTCAACGCATGCTACAACTGCGTAGATCGACACGTCGAGCGCGGCCTTGGAGACAAGACGGCGATCATTTGGGAAGGGGAGCCCGGCGATGTCCGAAACATCTCATATTCCGAGCTTAAAGACGAGGTGTGCCGGATCGCCAACGCGTTTCGGGAACTCGGAGTGGGTAAAGGGGACCGAGTCTGCATTTATATGCCGATGGTTCCCGAACTCGCGATGGCGATGCTGGCTTGTGCGCGAATCGGAGCGGCTCATTCCGTCGTTTTCGGCGGGTTCAGCGCAGAATCGTTGCATGAGCGGATCAACGATGCATCGGCAAAATTGCTGGTGACGGCTGACGGTGGCTGGCGGCGGGGCAACGTGGTTCCCCTGCAGAAGCTCGCTGACGAAGCCTTGGACATGGGTTGCCCGAGCGTGGAAAACGTGCTTGCATTAGAGCGGGTGGGGCGGAGTGTGGGCGACCGGACGGCGGATGCTGAGATTGCCTCTGATGCGCGTGCGGGACACCCACGCCACGTGAAGTGGAGCGACATGGTTCCCCGCCAGTCGGTCGATTGCCATTGTGAGCCGATGGATAGCGAAGACTTGCTCTATATCCTTTACACGAGCGGCTCGACTGGCAAGCCGAAAGGAATTACCCATACCACTGGCGGCTACTTGGTGGGGACCTCTGCCACCACTCACTGGGTATTCGATCTCAAGCCGGAAGACATATACTGGTGTACCGCCGATTGTGGGTGGGTGACCGGCCATAGCTACGTCGTCTACGGACCGCTCGCCAATGCGGCAACCGTCGTCATGTACGAAGGCGCTCCGGATTCACCGGACAAAGATCGGTTTTGGAAAATCATCGAGCGTCACAAGGTGACCATTTTGTATACCGCGCCCACCGCGATTCGCGCTTTTATGAAATGGGGGGATGAATACCCAAACCGCTGCGATCTCTCCTCCCTTCGGCTGCTCGGCAGCGTGGGCGAGCCGATCAATCCGGAGGCTTGGATGTGGTATCACGCGACGATCGGGGAAGGCCGCTGCCCGGTGGTCGATACTTGGTGGCAGACCGAGACAGGACAGATTATGATCTCTCCAATGCCCGGGCTTACCGAAACGAAACCCGGCTCGGCTACTCGTCCCCTGCCCGGAATCGAGGCGGCCATTTATAACGACGCGGGAGACGATCTGACTCCGGCTCATTTGGAATCGGTAACGGCGGGGAGGGCGACAGGTTCCGTGGGCGGGTATTTAGTCATCAAGAAGCCTTGGCCCGCGATAACGCGTGGCATATATGGGGACCCTCAGCGATTCTTCGACACTTATTGGTCGCGATTTCCGGGTATTTATTTTACGGGTGACGGAGCCAAGCTGGACGAGAATGGCTACTTTTGGCTGCTAGGCCGAGTGGACGATGTCATGTTGGTGGCAGGGCACAACATCAGCACGATGGAGGTCGAATCGGCGCTGGTCGATCATCCCGCGGTGGCTGAGGCGGCGGTCATTGGCAAGCAGCACGAACTGAAGGGACAGGCGATCTCGGCATTCGTCATCATCCGTTCGGGATACACGCAATCGAGCGGACAAGCGCTTATCGAGGAACTTAAATCTCATGTGGTTCAGAAAATTGGCGCCATCGCTCGTCCCGACGACGTGATCTTGACCGCGGAGCTTCCGAAAACGAGAAGCGGCAAGATTATGCGACGGTTATTGAGGGACGTGGCCGAAGGGCGCGCGCTGGGAGACACGACGACCTTGGCCGACCCGGCCGTCGTCAATGCCCTGAAGGATAAATACGAAGACACGGAAAGCTAACTCTTCGATTTCGGATGGGCCTTTTTGACCGCGTCGCGCAGCCTTTCGATGCTGATGTGAGTGTAGATTTGGGTGGTAGCCAAGCTCTCATGACCGAGTAGTTGCTGCACCGATTTTAGATCGGCCCCGCCGTCGAGCAAATGGGTGGCGAAGCTATGACGCAGGGTATGAGGCGAAACATCGGGTGCGATTCCGGCCCTAACCGCCCATCGCTTGATGACGTTTTGTACCGTTCGGGTAGTAATCCTGTGACCTTGCCTGTTGATGAAAAGGGCCTTCGCTGATTGCGGGCAGCGGACCCGGGTGCGCTCGTCCTGAACGTAATCCAGAATAGCGTAGCGGCACGTGTTGCCGAATAAACTCATTCTCTGCTTATTGCCTTTACCATACACGCTCACTGTGCACCTTTGTAAATCGAGATCGTCCAGGTTGATCCCAACTAGCTCGCTGGCCCTAAGGCCGGCCGCATATGCTAGCTCGAGGAGAGCGCGATCCCTCTGCGGCGTTTGGCCGGCGGACTCTTGATCGAGCAAGGATTCGGCTTGCCTCCGGCTAAGCACCTTGGGCAGCGTTCTTCGCTTGATCGGTGAGTCGAGGGCTTCGGTGGGATCATTTGAAAGGATTTCGATCGACCTCAGATATTTGACGAATGTGCGAAGGGTCGAGAGTTTGCGGGCGCGAGTTTGGGGGGTTCCTGCGTACTTGCGCAAGTAAGTGCGCAGAGTCTCCGTGGAAAGCTCCGTGCCTTTCAACACGGCGGCTAATTGGGCAAGATCGCTGCCGTAGCTGCGGACGGTATTCAAGGATCGCGTCGCTCTCAGATGATCGAGGAATCCCTGAATCCAATCATCCAATCTATTTTCCAGGATTCTAGCCACTGTTATCGAGACGCGAGCGAGGCCCTAGCTGCCTCCGGATCGAGAGGGCCTGTTGTTTTGGAGCGGTGAACCACGTAGATGCCTGGTTTCCAGCGACTCGTGTCCGCCCGAATGCCTCCATGGATGGGCAAGACGAGAGCGGTAGGCGACCGTTGCATGACCTCGTGAGCAAGAGCCACAGCATTCTTGCCGATGGTCAGGGCGTAGAGATCTTCCTGCAGATCGAAGGCCGAGGCGAAGAACCCCAAGACTCGATAACGCAAGTGGTTGGCTACTTCCGAGAACTGGCTCATGATCGCCAAAGAACGTTGCTCCAAACCTTGTTTGGGATAGAGGGACCCGTATGCGTGAAGAAGCCGAATCGCCTTAGCAATGGTTGATTCTCCATGCTCGTCGGTGAGATTAGGAACCTCCGCATCGGCGGGTCCCGGCTGCAAATCCTCCATCTGACAGTTGAGTAAGACGCCTTCCTGGCTCGTTCCATAGAGGACAAGGGCGCGCTTGAGAACGGCAAGGCCCTCGTCCAGGGTTTCTCGGCGACCAAAAGCAATGTAGTAGCTCAATGCGGCGTCAGCGAACGAGAGATAGTCTCCCAGATATTTCACCGACTTGCCGTCTTTACGAACGCTATGAATGACCTCGTCTCCCCCCGCGCGAAATACGGCGAGCTCCTCGAACAGGGCGGCCGCCGAGTTCAGTCTTGCCTGATCGCCCAGCCACATGCTTGCATCGAGCATACGAGCGCAAACCGTTGCGTTGACGTCCAATAAGGCTTCGCCTCCATAGACCGGCTCAACGGACTTTGCGAGCTCACGTAATCGGACAAGGTAACTTTCCAACAGTTGTCCTTGATGTTCAAGCAAAGATCTGTTAGAAATGGTAGGCACCATTTGGGGATTGGTTTCGACCCTCAGATTGAAGTTTGCCCTTAGCCAATCCCTTTCGCTCGGCGAAAAATTCGCTTGGAGGAGCGGGCCTCGCAAAGCCAAGGGTGAAAAGCTGCTGCGATGGCTACGCGTGTTTGGCATTTCGTCCCCCGCCCGATAAGCTCTCACTAGGCCCGCATTCTGGAACGGTCCCGCCAAACAATCGAATGTCCGAACCGCAAGTTCTCGGTAAAAATTGTCGCCGCTTACCCGCCACATTTGGACGAGAAAAGACATCATTGAAGCATTTTCGATCGCAACCTTGTCGAATTCGATTTCGCCCCAGTTAGGCGTATTTGCTAATCGGAAGAAACCGCCATCTAACCAATCGACGAGAGGGGAGGCGAGCGCTGGATCGAGAGATCGGTGGAGCATCCCAATTTCTCCCATTTTCAGCATGAATCGCCAAGCTTCAGGTTCAAGAAATTGGAAATCATTGAGCACGAGACCGCCATATCGGGGATCGATCCGACTCTCCAATGCAGAAATCCTCGCCTGGTAATCCGGTGTTCCGATGGGAGCTTCAAACAATGAGCGAACATTCAGTGCTTGTTCGACTCCCGGGCTTGATTGCAGGTGACCGTCCGATGTCGGCGATTGGCGACGAGCCCTGGAAATGAACCAAAGAATAGCTCCAGCGTCCATTCGATCTTTCGGGCTTCGATGCATAAGGGAGTTGATGAGTCGGCCGCTTGAATCGAGCATGAAAATTTGAAAGGAAGGCTCTATTCCGATTTGAGCACGATCGATGGGAATCAAGGCGGATAGCCACTCCGGATTTTCATCGACGTCGACTCGTACACAGATGAAGTCCTGGCGGAGTCTTTCGTCCAGATCGACGCTCCCGAATGCGGCGGAGTCAGCTCGCCGGCCCATTCGGCTCCAACCTGCGCTGACCACGATCAGAAGGGGCTTGTCCTTGCGACGAGCTTCTGCGAACGATTCTGCATCGAGCAGCCTCCAAGGCAAACGTTTACGAGCTCCCGCCCTTACAAAATCTCCGGAGGCCTTTGCTAATTTCGAGGGGGCGGCGATCGGAATAAAAGGTCGGAGCAGGTAAGTGGCGGCGCTGATGGCGGCAAGGGTAATGACCATCGTGGTCATATAAGGAAAGGTCATTCGAGTCCCATAGCTTGACATTCGATTTTATTATGCTCGGCTATAATCGAAGGAATGGCAATTTCCCTCGATGAAGTGGAGCACGTGGCGAAGCTTGCTCGCTTGGAGCTGGACGAAAATGAGCTTTTTACGTTCCAGAGCGAGCTCAATGCCTTGCTCGGCACCTTCCAAGATATCGACTTGGCAAATGTCGCGGGTATCGATCCTAGGCCCCATGCCGTCGAGCTTCAAAACGCATGGGCCCAAGACGTTGCCTCATATTGCCTAACCCGAGGGGCCGCTTTGCGAAACGCTCCTTTGACGAAGGGCGGTCTCTTCGTAGTTCCCACCATCATCGAGGACTAATTCGGTTGATAACGGACCTTGCGGCTTCCGAGCTTTCCAAAAGGCTTCGCGCCCGTGACTTTTCGGCGCGTGAAGTCACGCAAGCTTATTTGGACCGTATTCGATCTTTCGACGAACAGCTCGGATGTTTTCTGACCGTTTGCGAAGAAAAGGCCCTCGAAGACGCGGACAGGGCTCAAAACCTGCTTAACTCCGGTGAAGCCAAGCCACTTACGGGGATCCCGATCGCTTTAAAGGATAACCTGTCCACGGAAGGCGTTCGTACGACTTGCGCGTCCAAAATTCTCGATAATTACGTGCCACCTTTCGATGCTACGGTCGTGGAGAGATTGAAGTCTGCCGGTTTGGTCATTTTGGGAAAGACTAATCTGGACGAGTTCGCGATGGGGACCTCGACCGAGAACAGCGCTTTCCAACTCACGAAGAACCCTTGGGATCTTTCTCGGTCGCCTGGTGGAAGCTCGGGTGGATCGGCGGCGGCAGTGGCGGCGCGCTTCAGCCCCTTGGCGCTGGGCTCCGACACCGGCGGATCGATCCGGCAGCCGGCATCGCTATGCGGGGTGACCGGTTTTAAGCCAACTTACGGCCGATGTTCGCGCTATGGATTGGTAGCGTTCGGTTCGAGCCTCGACCAGATCGGTCCCATCGCCAATTCGGTGGAAGACGTGACGCTCTTGTCGGAGGTCATTACGGGGCATGATTCGCGCGACAGCACGTGCTTGCCGACGCCCCCCATTTCCGCTGGCGCGGTTCGGGCGGGGTCTTTCAAAGGCGCACGATTCGCGCTGCCCAAGGAGCTGTTCAGCGGTAACTTAGAGCCCGGCGTATTGCAAGTCGTTCATCAATCCATCGAGCATTTGCAAAAAGAGGGAGCGATATTTTCGGAAGTGTCGCTTCCATCGATCGAGCTTGGAGTTTCCACTTACTATATCATCGCTCCGGCGGAAGCGAGTAGCAATCTGGCCCGATTCGATGGAGTCCGGTATGGACCACGGCTCGAGGGAGACGGTCATGTGGGAGCGGTTGCGAAAACGAGAGGGAAATTGTTTGGCCATGAAGTTAAGGCCCGCATCATGATCGGCACGTATGCCCTTTCGGCGGGTTACTACGATGCCTATTACTTGAAAGCCCAGCAGGTGCGGGGCCTGATGATCCAAGAATTCGAGCGTGTATTTACCGAGTACGATGCCGTTCTTTCTCCCACGAGTCCTTGTGTCGCGTTTCCCCTTGGGGAACTGAGCCAAGATCCTCTAGCGTTGAAGCTTCTCGATTATTGTACGATTCCAGCGAACATGGGTGGATTTCCAAGCATTTCTCTCAATTGCGGCTTTAGTGGAGGCTTACCGGTGGGCTTGCAACTAGTGGGGCCTGTGATGGGCGATGAAAAATTACTGGGTATGGCTTACGCGATTGAGCAAGCCCTTCCCGAAGCCCGAAGTAAGAGTCCAACACTGGAAGCGTGAATGAATGGAGGATGTGCGCGAGCATGACCGGCGTCTTTGGATTAAGGAGGTTTTGGCGACCTCTCGTATTGCCACAACTTTGCTGGCAACACTGATCGTACTTAGCTTCCTGGCACGGGTCGATGCCGGCATCGGCAAATTCGCCTGGGGATTGGTTGCTGTTTGCGCTTTGGGATTCGTTCACATTCGCTCGGCGAAGTCAGCGGCGGAGAGACACGCCTTTACCCACTCCAAATATCAAGCTCTTTGGGCTGCCTGCGAGGATCGTCTGGCCCGTTTCGAAGACGCGTTGAAGACGATGCGCAGGCACCGCATTGCCCAATTCGATGAAATGCCTAAGACGATTCGCGAAGTCGGCCGTTCGCTTTATTACGCGTTGCGACGGTCTGATATTGTGTTCGAGGAGGTAACCAAGAGCGAGGGCTGGTTGGTTTATCACTCGCCACCTCTCGGTTCCCCGCCTTCCAGCGATGCTCAAGCCAAGGAGCTGTACCGTATTGCCGACAAAAACATTGCCGAGTATCGTCAACACTATTCCGCTGTTATGGCGGGAGTGCAACGGACCGAGGCGCAAGCCCAAGTTTTTACTACGACCCTGGATTCACTGCGGATGAAAATGCTCGGCTATCGGCTAACGGGCCGCCGACCGGAATTATCGACCCAAGATTTCTTAGAGTCGCTGACTGAGGCGAAGATGCAACTGCAAGCGATCGATCAAGCATTGGACGAGCTCGAATTATCACCATTTCCGACAACCATAAGCATCATGCCTCCCCCCATGCCAAGTGACGTCGAGCTTAGAAACCCTCGCAGCTAAAGACTGCTATCTTCAAGCTCACTGACGATCGCTTTCCAACGCAACCACGTCGGATGCCGGGCAACTTCGCTCGCTAACGGTTCAGGCAAGCTCGGCTCCAGGTAGCAGGTCGCCATTTGTCGCCGTAAAACTTCTCGTTTTCGAAGCTCGACCGGCCGTCCTCTACACGCCTGCAAAACCTCGTACCAAAACAGGATGGACCAAATATTCTGGCTTCGATAACTCTTAGCTATCTCGAGCTTGAGCCCGAATTCGCGATGATCCAGGTCAAGCCGCTCGTAAGAGGTCATAGCTGGAAAGGCGTTCAAGACCTGGATTCGTCGCGAGTAAGGATGATAGAGAGGAAATTCGAAAATGGGGCCATCGAATGTCCGGTTGGCCAAATAATTCGTGGCGTCATGGTCGATATGGCCCTGTTCGAACGCACACACGGCCAGCCTGGTCGGCTGGGCAATTGTAACCATGTGGTGAAAAGGCGCTAAAAGCTGAGGTATTGTTTCCGCGACCAAACCATCCGGGGCGTGATGAAAAAATAGGTGAGAGGCCTCGATGTTGAGCTTTCGGGCAGTTTCCCGGGCCTCAGCCTCCCGAGTCGGATTGTCGTGAGTCCAGCTGCAAAAGACAGCGCAACCTGCGATAACCAAACGGTTAATAAACGCGCAGATAGCGATTTCGTCGTCGGGATGCGCGAAGCAAAAGAGCCAGCGGTTATAAGGATCGAAATCAAACGCTTTCACCGGTGTGTCATCTTTCTTGCCAACACGGTGGTCGATCGGCCAGGAAGTAAAGCAACGATTTCGACACGCCCCCCATAGCTCGTCACGGCTGCCGCTTCGGGTAGTTGCTCGATAACATAGTCACCGCCCTTCACATAAACTTCTGGCCGAAGGGCAAGAATGAGGTCGATAGGAGTATCGGCTTGGAACGGAATGACCGCATCGACATCGCGAAGGGCTTCCAAAACTTCTGCTCGGTCGAGTAGCGGATTGAATGGCCTTCCTGGGCCCTTTTCGAGACGGTGGACGCTCTCATCTGTATTAACGCCGACGAAGAGGAGATCTCCGAAGGCACGGGCTTGGTGGAGACAGCGTACGTGCCCGGCGTGCAGGATATCGAAAACACCGTTGGTAAAGACCAGTTTGAGGCCCTCTCGCTGACGCAGCGCTTGAGCGATATCAATCATGCTTGGAGTTACCTGAGCTTGCCGTAAGCGCTCGGTTCAAAACCATCTCAGAAGAAATGCGGGCCAATGAGATCGGATCGAACAAACAGTTGTCGATTTGTCCATACGGACAGCTACGCTCCGGTCGAGTGATCGAGTATAGTCCCACGGCAGGCACTCCCAACGCGGCTGCGATGTGGGTACTTCCGGTGTCCCCTCCGACGTGCACGGTACATCGTCCGATCAGAGCAATCAATTGCTTGATGTTCGTCTTTCCAACCAATGATTTTGGGCGGAAGTTCGATACAGTTGCAACCTCGTGAAAGGCGTGGTGGTCCGAATCCGCCTTACCACCGATAAATACAGAATCGATGCCTCTTTCGGCAAGTCCCTGGGAAAGGGCCGCGAATGATGCGGTGGGCCACCGTTTGCTCACCCATCCAGCGCCTGCATTTAGCACCGCATAAGGCAGGGTCACTTTGGTATCTCGGAGCATCGCATCGATCTCGCTGGCCGCTACCAATTCGGGTTCGAGCATAAACTCGGCCCGGTCGGCTTCCGCCCCTGCCGCGCGAATCACGTCGACATACTGATCGACGATATGAAAGCTTGTCGAATCGGGCATTACTTTGCTAGAAAAAAAAGCTGACCCTTCTCGCTGCCAATGATATCCGAGCTTGAGCTTTGATCGTGATCGAGCTACGATCAGCGCGGATTTTAGTAGTCCCTGAAGGTCGAACGCAACGTCAAATGATCCATTCGTTTTCCATGTTTCGACTGAGAGGGAGGGCGTGCAGTGCACGACTTCATCCACAGCCCGACAGCACTCGACGACGGCAGCGAACCGCGGATCGACCGCCCAAACGATCTCGGAATCAGGAAAACTTCGCTTAAGAGCGGTGGCAGCGGGCAAACAGCACACCACATCGCCTAGCGACGAAAGCCGACTAATCAAGAACCGCTGCATGATTTGGTACCAACGCCATTGCCGCGGCCAAAATCTCCTCTGGAGTCACATTCTCCGTCAAGAGGCCACGTCGAAGAACCTTTGCTTGAGTCGACCAAGGGCGGAAGCGCTCGGGTGGAGTTGGCCCGAACACGGACACTACGGGAATGCCAAGAGCAGCCGCAATGTGTCCGCTGCCTGTATCTCCACAGAAATGAATTGCGCTCTGACCGACAGCCGCAATAGCTTGTCGTAGGTCAAGGCGACCGATCCAATCCTCGACAAACGTCGAGTCGATGGTCGGATCGCCGGCGGCACCGATTGCCGCGACTTCAAAACCCTCTTTGGCTAGTGCCTCCCCCACGATCCGCCATTGTTCCGGAGGGTAGCGTTTGTCGTCGGCCCCTGCCCCCGTTTGGATAGTGGCGAGCGGTCGACTTGTCTTGGTCAACGTTCGCACGAAGTTTTTTTCGTATAGGACATCTGGCATGATCGGCCGTTCGGGCAGCGGATATTCCCCGATTTCCCGAAGCCCGGCAGCGTAGAAATCGATTTCATGCCCCGATTTAGGCCGGGAGGGAAGTACCGGGTTGAGGATGCGGGCGAATGCGTCCGTCGCCCGAAAGGCAAATCGCTTTTTGGGAGCGGCCAGCCGAAGGCAAAGTGCGGTTTTGGAGTGGCCTTGCAAATCTAGGCCAAGGTCAAAATTGTATTGGCTGAGCTTGCGATAAAACAAAATTTGGTCTCTCCATGTTCGAGGAGACCATTTAGATTCCTTCCAACTATGACGCGGTATTTCGGTACGCATTTGCACGAGTCTTTGATCATCGATCACTGGAGCGCATCGGCATTCGACGGCCCAAGCGATCGTCGAGTCCGGCTCGCGAATTCTTAGAGCCGTGGCGGCCCAAGCTGCCATGACGCAGTCTCCAATCGCGGAAAATCGAACGAGAAGGATTTTCTTGCCGGTCAAATTAAGCCTTTTTGCCGCGCATTTTTCCAGCGGTCGTGGAACCATAGCCATTGCTCGGGATATTGCCTAATAATGCGCTCCAGAGCGTCATTAATGGAACGCATCATTCCTTCGCCCTTGATGGAAAAGCCAGGCTGGCTTGTCAGAGCCGGCTCGATCATGATGCGGTATCGTCCAGGGCCCAACCATACGCACCAAGCGGGGATAACGGGCGCCCCCGTACGCTCGTGGAGGACGCCCGGCCCAAGCACGGTGCCGGCGAGCTTTCCAAAAAAGGGCAGATAAGCCTCGCCGCTATTTTGATCCGGCAAAATCGCCACCATCTCGTTTCGACGTAACTTCTCGAGAATTCGCCGAGTCGAATTTCCTCGCGAAATAACATCGGTTCCGGACGCCGATCGTAGGCGCTGGAGAAGCTCATTCGTTGCCGATTCGCTAGTATCGCGGGCAACCACTCCAAGCTTATACCCGCGCGAAGACATCCACGCGGCGGCACGCTCCCAATTTCCGAAGTGCCCGGTAATCAACAAAACTCCCTTACCTACGGACTGAGCCGACCTCAAATGTTCAAGACCGACAATCTCGCAGCTCCTATCGAGCTCCTCCTTGGTGAGCTGTCCGCTCGCCATAAAATCAGCGGCGATCCGTCCAAAATGTTCGAAGACGAGCTTAGAAAGAGCAATCCGCTCGGCGGGGCTCATTGCCGGGAACGCAAGCTCGAGGTTCCTTAGAGCCCGTTCCCGATGCTTGCGAGATAATCGGTACAAGCCTCGGCCCAAGGCTTCCCCGAACCGTTCGGCTCGAATGATTGGTTTGCGAACGAGGTACCGTTGAGCGCCGCTTAACGCAAGGGCCCCCAATTTGCCTTCTAATTCCTTACGAATCAATTTCATCGATACGGTTCATCAGCCAGGAGCGAAATTCGGCAAGCGGCTCGATGGCTGCGTCGTAGCCCGCAATGAGGATGTCGCATCCTTGAGGGAGATCGGTTCGGCTTTGAATTTTTACCCAGTCCTTGGCCGTTACAATCAGTGGCGAGCCAGGCTCAAATCCAATAAATAGGTTACCCGCGGTGAGCGGATTATGGTCAGGCAGATAAAGACGACGAATGATCCTAACGCCCCTAGATTCCAAGGTTTTGATGAAACGTTCAGGGCGAGCGATGGCAGTCAAGGCATGCGCTTCGGAGGGCCATCGATTTAACGTACTCCCGTCGGTTCGCCGAAGCCAATAGGTCGATTCGAGGTGAAACCGATGAAGGGACCCAAGCACAATATTTGCGCGGCGGGCTCCCGAGCGAGGCTCGCGATACGGTCCGGCGGGCAAAGTGTAATGATTAGGGCTTGGCGGTTCGATGAGGATGCTAATATTTTTTTTAAGCGGTAAGTGCTGAAATCCATCGTCGAGGATTAATACGGATTTTGGAAAATGCTCATTGCAGATCTCGGCCGCCACAACTCGATCGCGGCCTACGATCAGAGGAATATTGGGCCTGAGCCAACGAATCATGGCTGGTTCGTCGCCCCATGCCTGCGCTTCGAGGTTTACCGTAGGCGCCAACTGGGCTTTCTCCTGGGCTGGACTTCCATAGCCTGAGCACGAGATCGCCACCGAGCGCCCTTGCTCGACGAGTAGATCGGCCACCCAAATAGCGAGGGGAGTTTTCCCGGTTCCACCGACGACAAGGTTGCCGATGCAAATGATGGGCCGGTGAGGTTGAGAGGAATTCTTGAGGCCGAGGTCATAGATCGAGCGATAGGTGGCCCAACCCAGGGTGTAGCTCCAGGACAGAGGGACGAGAAGAGTTCGGGCTAGGCGCGCATTCCAAGAGCGCGATTCCCAAATCGTTTCGAAAGCGCTCACGCGCAAGCAGTTTGGCACGAAGTAAAATCCTGCCATGCCTTCCGCAGGCTTCACGACGTTGGGTTGCAAGGTCAATCAATACGAGACCCAGCGCATTCTGGACAGCTTCGAAGAGGCAGGTTTTTCGATCGTCCCGTTCGACGCGGCGGCCGATGTGTACGTTATCAACACGTGTAGCGTGACGAGCATCGCGGAATCCAAGAGTCGTTACGCGATTCGCAAAGCTTCTCGCCTGAATCCGGCCGCTAAAATCGTGGTTACCGGCTGTGCCGCACAAATGGCTCGAAACAAGGGGGAGGAATTGGAAGGCGCGGATATCCTGGTCCCTAACCCCGAGAAACTTGAAACGTTGAGCTATCTCTTCCGCGCGTTTCCTGAATTTGTCCGTCAAGCGCGCGAGGCTCCAGCGGCTTCCCCGGCGCGAGTCGTGGGCAGGACACGAGCGACCCTCAAAGTCCAGGATGGCTGCTCCGTGTTTTGCAGCTATTGCAGCATTCCCTACACGCGGCCGGTCATGCAATCGAGGCCCTATCAGGACGTTTTTGAGGAGGCGAAGCGCCTCCATGAGCAGGGACACGGCGAGATCGTTTTAACTGGTGTTCTCATCGGCGCCTACGGGCCGGACACGGGCAGTGGTGGCCCCGATTTCGAAGCACTCGTCGCGTTGCTGGCGGAGCACTCGGGAGTGGAACGCATTCGCATTAGCAGCATCGAAATGCGGCAAGTGACGCCTAGGTTGATCGAGCTTCTCCAAGCTCGAAAAGTGGTGCCCCATCTTCACATCCCACTCCAGAGCGGAGACAACGGAGTGTTAGAGGACATGAACCGACCGTATACGCAAGAGGATTACTTGAATCTCTGCCAGAAGCTCAATCGAGCGATTCCTGACCTCAGCTTGACCACCGACATCTTGGTGGGATTTCCCACCGAGACCGAGGGCCGATTTCAATCGAGCGCTCATGTTTGCGAAATGGCTCGGTTCTTAAAGGCCCACGTTTTTCGTTTTAGCCCCCGTTTTGGCACGCCCGCGGACGCTTGGGGCGATCCAGTAGGGACCGACGAAAAGCAACGACGAGCTAGGATTCTTTCAGCGATTACGGCTCGGACCGGAGAGGCCCATGCTCGACGCTTCGTGGGCCGGACTTTGCGCGTTCTGGTCGAAGGCAAACATCATGCGAGTGGGGTTTTGGAGGGTCTGGCCGACAATTACCTGAGCGTTCGTTTCGCGGGCTCGCCAAGTCTTATGCGCACATTTGTCACGGTCCGTATCGATGAGATGAGGGAAGGAATGCTCTACGGCGAGTTAGCGAGCGAAAAAGCTGGATGCGACACTCCACTTATGACTGTCTGATTTTCAAAGCGAACAAAAAACAAAAATATCCGGAAATTTCGTTGATAGAACGAAAATATCTGCATTCAATGTTGAAAGTATGTATAATCACAACACCAAGGACCGGAGCTCTCGCCGAATACGTTTCAAGCGTAGGAGCGATAGAGTTAAGGCTTGGGACACAGACTTGCGGGAACGTGCTTTGCTCTCCTTTCAGCGTTCCCGCATTTTTTTTCTCTATTAGCGGATTCGAAAAAACTGTTCGCGCTCAGCGCATAGTCTTGGCCGATTGAATGAAGTCCCGCATCTTGATTCGATCTTTGATTCCGGGCGATGACTCCACGCCGCTGCTCACATCTACGGCAAAGGGCCGAACGCGCTCTATGGCTTGCCCTACGTTGTCGGGAGTCAAGCCGCCGGCAAGAATGACGGGCCGCGGAGAGAGACGTACCACTTCGGCCGCAAGGTCCCAATCGACGAGCACTCCCGATCCGCCCCGCTTATCCGGATGGAATCCATCCAGCACTAAACCATCATAAGGAAGGCAAGCTTTGAGAACATCTTGGGCGGTCGCTCCCGGCCTTGGTCTGATGACGTGTAACTTCGATGTGTACCGACCAAAAACCTTATCATACGTCTCCGCCTGGACCGCTGTGGTCGGTGGCTTGCCGTCTTTCATTCCCAACGTTCCGAATACCGCGACGGTGGTCACAAACACGGGGATTTGGCTTACCAATTCGTCTAGCTCTTCACGATTCTCGAAATACCGAGGGCTGGACGAGTCTCGAATAAATCCGAGCGCATCCGCTCCATATTCCACTGCTGCTACCGCATCTTCAAGCCGAGTTAGTCCGCAAATTTTGACTCGGGTTACCACTGCATGATCTCCCTCACTTGCGCGGCGATGTTCTCGGCTCGGCAAAAAGCGCTGCCGATGAGGACTGCTCGAGCACCGGCCAGTCGTGCCCGCTCCACATCTTCGGGGGAGCTGATCGCGCTCTCGCTCACCACATATGCTCGCTCATCGATAAAGGGAGAGATCAGCTCCGTGTTCTCCATATGGGTTTCAAATGTAGCAAGGTCGCGGTTATTGACTCCGATCAGGTCGGCCTTTGCGGCAATCGCCCATTGCGCTTCTTCGATCGTGGCGACCTCAACTAGAACATCCATCTTAAGGCTCTTTCCAAGCATGAGCAAGTCTTCAAGTCGATCCTGCTCCAGCCCGTGGGTGATAAGGAGAATGGCGTCCGCGCCCATCGCTCGTGCCTCGATCACCTGATACTCATCGACGATGAAATCCTTTCTTAGGACGGGCAAGGCAGTCGCTCTTCGCGCCGACAATAAGTCCTCGGCGGAACCTTGAAAAAAGGTCCGATCGGTTAGAACGCTGAGGCAATCGGCCCCAGACTGTTCATAGGTTTGGGCGATCGCCACAGGGTCGAAATCTTCTCGGATCAAACCTTTGACCGGGCTTGCCTTTTTTACCTCCGCGATGAGGGCGATGGGATGGGGCGAACGCCGGAGAGCGGCTAGGAACCCTCTCGGGTTCGGCGCTTCCTTGGCCAGCATCTCCATCTCCCGCATAGAGACCCTGGACCGTGCCTCTTCCACTTCGCCACGCTTCGCTTGCAAAATGTGTTCGAGCACGTTCATACCGCAATACTCGCCTGAATCATTTGTTCGAGTTTATCGAGGGCGGCACCCGAGTCTAAGGCTTTCCGAGCCCGAATGCTTGCGCCTTCCAACGTGTCGTCAAGCCCGGCCAAATAAATGGCCGCGCTCGCATTCGGGATGAGGGCTTCGCTGCGCTCGCTTTTCCCTCCCAGCGCTAGGCGGAGAATCGACGCATTTTCAGCTGAGGAATTCCCGGGAAGAATCGCAGAAGGCGCGAGCTGATCGATACCGAATAAGTCGGGGGTAAGGCGACGCTCTTCGACCTTTCCCCCACGCACTTCTAGGGCCAATGTGGGCGAAATAGGCGAGATTTCGTCGAGACCATCCTCGCCATGGACTATGAGCACGTGTTCGGCTCCCAAGAGGACCAACGCATCGGCCATAGGCTTGAGAAATCGACGGTCATAGACGCCGATCAATTGACGTTTCGCCCCCGCCGGATTGGCCAAAGGACCAAGCTGATTGAAAACGGTACGAACACCTAAAGACTGACGCGCGGCCGCCACGTGACGCATCGCCTCGTGATGAAACGGCGCGAATAAGAACGCCAGTCCCACC
>JBBREX010000014.1:0-31122 GCA_038225245.1 Fimbriimonadales bacterium
AATTCCTTTTGGGCTTGATCGACCGCATTCCGCACCTCCTGCATGTTCACGCGGGAGACGATATCGAACGAGGATTCGGCTGCAGCCATAAGGGCAGTGTACCGGCAGCAACCATTTGAGCATCGCCCACTGGGAAAGCCCGGCCCTGCAGGGATGAGGAGCCCACTGAAGCTTCGTGCCTTGGCCCAAGTGCAGCCGCATCAACTCTATGCCCCGAGATCATTAGCCGCAGAGCATTCCAGTAACCTCCGATTCTCGGAACGGATTAGGAGATGTACGCCATGCGCATGGAAACAACCACCCACCGGTCGCCAAATTTACGCACGACGGCGCGACAGCCCGTACCGTTCAAGCCTCCGAAATAAGTCGAGATGAGAAGCGAAGCCTCGGTGCGATTCGGGTTCCAATGCAGAACCCCATCGTCCCAGCTTTTGCCGCCCTGTTTCCGGTCCTCTTCAAAGCGGATGAACGCGACTCCTTGATCGTAGCATTGCTCCAACGGGAGCGACCAGTCTCGGCGCCCTTCTGCAGGCACCCAGAGGACGGGTCCGCGACGGCCCGGCATTTCGAACGGCTTGAGATCTGGAGGGGCAAAGAACAGCGCCGGTCCCTCACCTTTATCGAAGTGGTACCGAGCCTCGAACACAGCGGCCAAAACCTTCTCGGGATCAGACAACTCCCGCGGGCCGGCGTTTGGCCAAGGATCGACGCCGTCCGGATCGCCATCACCGTCGGAATCGGCTTTGGTGGGATCGGTGCCAAGGCGCTTTTCGGCCTGGTCAGTCAACCCGTCGCCGTCGGTGTCCCTGCGAATTTCTTGATTGCTGAGCAAAAGGTCGAACCAAGCGCCCGCGACCAACTCTGATGCATTTTTTCCTCCAATCTTAGGTTCGGGTGGAGGTGGTTTGGCCCACCGGCTCACCCCGGAAGCCGAAACCCCCGAGAACAACGGATGGGTCCACTTGCCGTCTTCTTTTTCCGCCAGCCATAAGTCGCCGCTGCTTCCAAGAACCCCGCTTTTCAGTAGCCCCCATGTACGGGCCTTGGAATCCTTCTTCTCGCTCAAAACCTTGGTGGTCGTTCCGAATTCGCCTGCATCAAGATATCCGGTGGTCACGCGTAGGTCGAGTGGACGCAGCAGAGAGCGATGGTTTCGCTCCCCCAACACCGCCTTCAATCCTTCTTCGCCGCCGGTTCGCGCAAGGTTGATGTAAGCCTCGAAACGCAGCGTCACGTCCGCGTTCGGATCCTTGAGCTGCTTGATCATGAACGCCACGGCTCGCGGATCGCTGGAGTTGGCGACGTATTCCCGCGCGACGTACGTATTGGATTCGTACATCTCGAAGCCCGGTGTCTTCATTCCCTCGATCTCCTTCAGAAAGTACGGCGTGACCGCTGTAGAATCCCCAAAATTTCCTAGCAGCTCTAGCAGCCGCGGTTTTGCGGAGCTATCCTCTTTCTCCTTGTCGAGCGCTGCCATCAAATTCCGCGCGCGCTTGGAAGACGTCACCTTCACCAACACTTCGCCCAAGTCGTGGTATTTCCCATAGAGCGAGTCGGAATTCTTGGCCTTTGGCGCATTGTCATACGCGGCGCACGAGGCGATGAAAGCTTGTAGAACTACCTCGAATGCATCGTCGCCAAGGCTTTCCAACCGCTTGACGTCGACCTGGTCCAATTCGCTGAAGTGTACGATGAGCGTCTTCGCGAGCGCCTGCCGGGAGATTGAGTCGGATGGCAGCGCGGCTTCTTGGCCTCGAATGTAGCGGATTAAACGCATGCCATCGAAGCAAACGATATGCGTGCCATCCGTCCAGCACGGCGCCGGATAAGCGGCATCCTTATTTGCGCCCCATAGTTCCTTTCCGCTTCTCTCATAGATTCCGGATCGGCCCAAGCCGCGGGCGAACAGCTTATCGCCGACCACCACACTATATTGATATCCGCCCGCTTCGTTACTTGGTCCAAGCCGGTGCGACCAAACCAAGTGTCCCGTCTTTGGTTGCAAAGCGGTCAAGCTGCCGTTATGCAGGCCGACGAAAGTCTTGCCGAATACGCAGCCGGCGTCGCCGTAGCCTGCAGCCGGATTCCGCCATAACGTTTTGCCCGTCCGGAGCGACCGACCGACGGAGCCCTCCCTCGATGGGATCCATACGACCTCATCGCTTGCCACAAGGTTTTTTCGGAATAAGTAAGAGCGTTGCTCTTTCCAATGAACCTTGCCCGTGGTCAGATCGATACCGTAAGTGACATTGCCGCAATAGGCCGCTAGCCCATGTTGGTTAGCGACCATTCCCTCGACTTCTCCGCCCCGCTCGTGCTCGTTCTGCTTCGGAAAGGAAGCCGTCCATCTGACCCGATGGGATCTGACGTCGACGGCAGAAATGTGCGAAGGCGCCAAGCTTACGTAAAGCCTACTGCCCGCTGTTGCAACCGCCGAGCTGCCCCCGGTACGAGGAAGGGTCCAAAGAACCTTGCCGGTCTTCCGATCGAGGGCAAGCAGATGTGCCCGCGTGCTCTGATAGCCAGCTTCGGTCGTAACGTAAACCGCCTTGGTGTCGATTGCCATGCGCGAGGCTCGCTCGTTCTTGGGCATTGACGTCTTCCAAAGACGCTTCAAGGAACGAAGATCGTAAGCTAGGCACTGGTCGCCCGAAGTTGAGTAGAAGTGTGTATTAGAGACGACGAAATCGGGTTCGTAGGAGTTTTCGTAGACGATGGCCGTCGCCATGCGCTTGTAGGGCGGAAGTGGCGGCTGCCTCCCGGAAAAAAGACTTAACCATACAATCGCGGTTATCATGTCGGAGAGCTCCGCTGGAAGTTGGGGAACTGATTCTACCAGCCCGTAGGCCACAGTCCTGGCTTATAAGAAATTCGTCTGCCCCGACTCCAGCTCCAGCAGCCGTTGCTTCCGCCACAGCCCGCCGCCGTACCCGCACAGCGTCCCATCCGCCCGAATCACCCGGTGGCAGGGGATCACGATTGCGATGCGGTTGTCCCCGTTCGCCTTCCCCACCGCCCGCTGCGCATCCGGAAAGCCCAAATCCCGGGCCATCGCGCCATAAGAAAGCACCCCACCATAGGGAATTTCCAGTAGCCGCCTCCACACCGCCACCTGAAACGCCGTTCCCGGATAAGCAACAGGCGTCTTAAACTCACGCAGCGTGCCCGCGAAATACTCAGCCAGCTCCGACTCGATAAGACCCAGCACCGCGTTATTCCCCGGCACCGGCACCGAATCGAATCGCGACGCCAAGGTCCGAAGCTGCAAAGCGATCATGCGCCGATCCGAGAACTCCAGCAGGCACAACGCCTCATCCGTAGCGGCCGCAACCATCGCCCCCAGCGGCGTCTGAATCCAGCGCATCAGCAGCACGCCCTTCCCGTGGCACCGCGACGGCGCATCCCCAAACGCCTTATGAAACGCCTCCCGAAAGCCGCTCGTGCTGTCGAATCCATGGTCCATCGCCGTTTCTATCACGTGCTGTCCCTCCCGCAATTTGCTGAATGCCTGCCCCAGCCTGCGCCCCCGCGCATAGGCCTGAAACGTCATGCCGTAGTGCTGCTTGAAATAGCGCCGCAGCCGTTCCGGTTGCAGGCCGAGTGGCGGCAGCTCCTTGTTCGTAAGCCGCCGCCCCGGGTCCTGCTCGATCAGCTCCTGCGCCTCCCGCACCCAATCCGGCGCCTGCTCCACCCGGTCCATCGGGCGGCACCGTTTGCACGGCCGATATCCGGCATAGAGCGCATCGCCCGGACTCGCGAAAAACTCCACATTCTTCTGGAGCGGCTTGCGCGCCGGGCACGTCGGGCGGCAGAAGATGCGTGTGGTCTTGACCGCGACATAGAACACGCCGTCGAACGACTTCTCGCTCTCGATCACCGCCTTGTACATTCTTTCGGAGGTCGGCAAACTAATCATGCTTAAGACTGTACCGGCCTTTGCACGCTTTGTGACGCCGAAAACGCGGCATGGATGTCGGGAGACCAGTAGCATCGGCGCCTCGCCGATGAGTAAGCGCATTGCATTGCCAGATGTTATGGTATGCTGATGCCAATGGCAAAAACACGAATGCCCCAGATGACCGAAGCTGCCTACATCAAGGTGCGAGACGCCTTCCGACGCACGTTGCCCGCGAGGGTCACTTCGACCTGGGTCAAGGCCAACATAGACGGCTACCACGCGGAAGCGAGTGCTCGCTCTCTAATCAGCAATCTTGGTCTAATGTCTCTCATCGACAAGGAGGGTGCTCCGACCGATATCGCTCAGCAATGGCGTGTGGACGAAGGCTATGCCGCGGCATGCGACGTCATTTTGAGAAGCGCATTTCCGTCAGATCTAGTAGATGCCGTGTCCGGGTCGGTACCCGACACGGAGGTTCTGGTCAACCTATTCATGAACTATGGCGTTGGCGTGGGCTCGGCAAAGAATTTGGCTCGAATTTTTCGTTTGGTTGCGTCCAAATCATTGCCATCCGGTGAATCCAAGGATCGCTCAAAGCGCGAGCAAGGCCCGAGGAGACCCGAAGCGACAAATCGCGAGGCAAGTGGAGCCGCCCACCATCTACCGCCTGAGAGCGATACGAGGCCACAATCGGCAGCTGAAAGCGGACCCGGACTGACAGTTCTCCGTTACTTCTTGGAGCGCGGCCGCCTGGCAGAGCTGAGGGTGCCCGCAGACATGGACGCTAAGGAGCGGAAAAAGCTGTTCGCCCACCTTAAGATCGACCTACTTGACGAGGTGGCTGAATAAATGAATCGAGGCGATCTCACGCGGCACCTTCGCTCGCAAAGTTGCCAGGTTCTTCGACAGGGGAAGCACGAGATTTGGTTCAACACGGCAAACGGCCAAACGTCGCCCGTGGCGAGGCACCAAACCGTTGACCGCTTTCTGGTCAAAAAGATTTGCCGGGAACTCGGGATTTCTAATCCAAGCGGAGGCTAGGGCTGGAGAGAAAGGCTTTCATAGGTCGCACCCTTCGTGCGTTCACGGATAGCCAGATCGCGACGGGCTGCCATCAACGCCTGCATTGCATCAATAGCGTTTTCGCGAGCCTCTTCTTTGGTCTTGCCCTGCGAAAAGGCACCGGGCACCTCTGGAATCGTCGCGATCCAGAAGCCGTCTTCCCCCTTTTCATAGATTACTGTTAGGTTCGTGCTCACGTGTATACATTGTGGCAGGCCAAAGGAGCACTATCACCAAAAGTGAACGTGCGCCAGCTAGCCGAGAGACCCGTCCGACCCCTGGGAGTCTTTCGCCAGCCCAATACCATTCGTATTTTACGGCTGGAAGCAGTTTTGTCAACCCAATCTAGGCCGACAAGTCTCTACATCCAGCAAAATTGCCAGGTGACTTCATGGGTTTCGGCCATCTGGTTGACAAATTCGCCTGCCGAGCACTTATTAAATAGCAGCGGAATTCCGAAAGCAGCCAAGCCAGGGCGAGCCGAAAAAGTTTGCCCTTAGTAGGATAGGAATATGAGGAATTTGGCCGATTTGAACCTACGGTGCTTAACGCTCGCTCGGTCCAGTCACTTGCGAGGCTTGAACGCCTCCTCGGCGAGGCGTCGGTATTGCTTCATGGGCATAAGTCCGACCCGCCGCCGGCGCTCATCGAGGTGGGCCGGGTCCTCTTGCGGCTTGAGAACCAGCTTGCCGTCCTTGATGTCGAAGCCGGTGCCGTAAAGCTGCTTTTGGCCATGAGCCGCTCGGACCCGGTCGATGAGCATCGCGTAATCGTCGCCCCGCGCTTGCCGACGCCGAACGAGGGGCTTCATCAGCTTGAGGACGTGCTCCTGCCAACGCACATCGTGGTCGGCATGCTGCACCAGCAGCCAGGCGGAGTGGCTGCAGTCCCGCCCGAATTCTCCGATGGTGGGCCAGCCATAGCGAGCGACGATCTCCTTCAGGATATCGGTGTCTTGCCGATCCACGAAGTGCATCTCTTGGACCAAAGCGAGATCCGCCGTCTTTCGGTTGATCGCCTCGATCCAGCGCTGGCGCACTTCCTGGTCGGCCATCTCCATCGCCTCGAGGCGAAAGCAGACGTCGTGTTTGGAAAGAATTTCGATCGGTTGAGCCATCGCCCAAAAGGCGATCATGGGCGTAAGATAAATCATTTGCTCCCTATTGATACCTTCGTTTCGAATTCGCGACGCGCCGGACTCAAGGAAAAGCCCAGCCGATGCCGAACTAGGGCACATGCTATGCTCATTGGTTCTCATGTCCCTAGCCTCTGGAAATCTTTCGAAGCCTGAATCGCTGCTTATGGAAATCGATCCCAAGCGCATGCGGGCGACGGTGGAAAAGCTGGCGTCATTTCATACGCGGAACACGGTCAGTCCCGGGCTCGAGGAGGCCGCGGAATGGCTGGCCGGCCAGTATCGCGCGCTCCCCGGGATGCAGGTGGAAGTGATGAAGTACGTCATCCCAAAAGGCCGCCGCGTTCCCCATGATCAAGAAGTGGTCGAGGTGATCGCCGCCTTGCCAGGGGCCGACGACCGGCGGGTGATCATCGGGGGGCATATGGATACGATCAATCTTCAGGCGGATCCATTGACGGGTCGCGCGCCGGGAGCCAATGACGACGGCAGCGGCTGCGCGGTCACCCTGGAGCTCGCTCGCCTCATGAGCGGCCAGGCGTGGCCCCACACGCTTGTGTTCGTGGCCTTCAGCGGCGAAGAGCAGGGTCTGTATGGCTCCAAGGCTTTAGCCAAGCGTGCGAAGGCGGAGGGTTGGCATATCGATGCGGTATTGAGCAACGACATGGTTGGGTCCTCAGGCAATAAGCACGGCCAGAAGGACGAGCATCACGTTCGGGTCTTCAGCGAAGAGCCGACTAAGGACAACCCTGGCCACAACAGCCGGGAGCTGGGGCGTTTCATCGAGTGGACAACTCGAGGGAAAGTCAAAGGTTTCGAGGTCAAGCTCGTATTTCGAAGAGATCGCTTCGGGCGCGGAGGCGATCACACGCCTTTTGTCGAGGAAGGCTTCAGCGCGGTGCGATTCGTGGAAGTTCACGAAGAGTACGGCCGTCAACATACGCCGGACGATCTACCGGAGGCGATGGACTGGAATTATCTGGCCAACGTGGCGAGGGTTAATTTGCTAACCCTCCAGACGCTTGCCCAGGCAGGGACTGCTCCAACCGACGTGCTCATCAAGCGGGACCAATCTCACGACACGACCATCACCTGGAAACATGAAGGATCCAGGCCGTTCGTCGTGTATTGGCGCGAAACCACGAGTCCGGCATGGCAAGGTTCCGAGACGGTTGGCAATGTCGGGCAGGCCACCATTCGAGGCGTGAACAAGGACGATCATGTGTTCGCAGTTGGCACGAAAGGTGGGATTCCGGTCGAAGCGAAATGATCAGACCCATGCGCTGGGAGTCGGGCCAACTTCTGATGCTCGACCAGCGCGTGCTTCCGCATCAGGAAACTTGGCTTCAGCTCGAAAGCTGGGAGGACGTGGCGAGGGCAATCGCCGATATGGCGGTTCGAGGGGCGCCGGCTATTGGGGTTGCCGCGGCCTACGGCATGGCACTAGCCGCTTGCTCGGGGACTGATTTAAAGCTTGCGCGACAAGGACTAGCGGCTTCGAGGCCGACCGCGGTGAACCTCTTCAGGGCACTGGACCGGATCATGGCGCTCGATGATCCGAGTTACGAGCGAGTGCTGGCGGAAGCGCAGGCGATCGAGCGCGAAGACGTGGAAAGCAATCTGGCCATCGGCACATTTGGAGCCGAGCTTCTTCCCGGGCGATGTTCTGTACTGACGATCTGCAACACGGGAAGCCTGGCGACGAGCGGGCATGGTACCGCTATGGGAATCATCCGCACGGCGTTTGGCCAAGGCAAGATCTCGATGGTTTATGCTTGCGAGACGAGACCAAGACTGCAGGGCTTGCGGTTAACGGCTTGGGAGCTTCAGCAAGACGGCATTCCCTTTCGCTGCATCGCGGACGGAGCGGCGGCATCCCTAATGAGCCAGCGTAAGGTGGATTGCGTGATCGTGGGGGCGGACCGAATCGCCGCCAATGGCGACACCGCCAACAAGATCGGGACGCTGGCGCTTGCATTGGCAGCCAAGCATTTCGGAGTGCCGTTCTACGTCGCGGCTCCGACGAGCACGATCGATCTATCCATTTCGACCGGCGCGGAGATCGAGATCGAGGAGCGGGATGGTGCGGAAATCACTCACGCGGAAGAGACCCCGGTTGCGCCCGAGAATTGTGAGGTATGGAATCCGGCGTTCGACGTGACTCCGGGGGAGTTGATCACCGGGATCGTCACAGAGGAAGGCGTGACCAAGGCTCCCTTCCCGTTCTCCGCGAGATTAAGGGTAAGCTCAACACGTTGAGATAAGGCTCAACGGCTTTTGAGCCGGCGGATCCTCGACAGGATGAGGAGCAAGCCGGTTTTGTTGTTTACGACAGTCCTGCCCGCTCCCGAAGGAGCAAATAATGCCGACGCTGGTCATAGTAGGAGCCCAATGGGGCGATGAAGCCAAGGGCAAAATCGTCGACGTTCTGGGGAGTGAAGCGGACTTCGTGGTGCGCTATAGCGGTGGGAATAACGCCGGCCATACCGTCATCGTCGATGGGGAGGAGTTCAAATTCCATTTGCTTCCGGCGGGGATATTGCATCCCAAAGCTACCGCCGTTCTCGCCAGCGGGATGGTGATTTGTCCTAAGAGTTTGCTTGAAGAACTCGACCGGACGATGACCAAAAAAAAGGAAATTGGGAGCCTGCGGATTAGCTCGGCGGCCCACGTCGTGTTCCCTTATCATCGTTTGCTCGACCGATTAGAGGAGGAAGCTCGCGGCGAAAACAAGATCGGGACGACGAGTCGTGGAATCGGCCCCGCATACGAGGACAAGGTGGCCCGGATCGGCATTCGAATGGCGGAATTCGTGCGCCCGGACCGGTTTCGAACTAGGCTGGCGGAAGTGCTCAAGGTGAAGAACCGCATGCTGAGCATGTTCGGTGAGCCCGAGCTCGATTTTCAGCACCTTTACGACGAGTACAGAACTTATGGCGAGCGCATCGCACCCTTCGTGGCAGATACAGACTGGCTCTTGCAAGATGCGGTCGAGCAGAAAAAGAAAGTTCTTTTCGAGGGCGCTCAAGGGGCTTTCCTCGATCTCGATGCGGGCACCTATCCTTACGTGACGAGCAGCCATCCCACCGCCGGAGGTGCTTGCCTAGGCACGGGAATCGGCCCCCGACACATCGACCAGGTGCTGGGAGTCTGCAAGGCATATACGACAAGGGTTGGGGCGGGTCCGTTCCCGACCGAGCTGACGGGGGAGATCGGTGACCGCATTCGTGAGCAAGGCAAAGAATATGGAACTACCACCGGGCGAGGCCGCCGCTGCGGATGGCAAGACCTAGTGGCTTTGCGACAGTCGAGCCGTATGAATTCTCTGAGCGGGCTCATCATCACGCGGCTGGACGTTTTGTCAGGAATCAATCCGATTAGAGCCGCGGTGAGCTACCGGATGGGTAGCAATGAAATTTCCCACATGCCTGCCGACGTGCACGAGCTTTCTGAAGTCGAGCCGGTATATGAATCGTTCGAAGGTTGGGATGGTGATCTTCGAAGTGCTCGATCGATCGAGGATTTGCCCCAACCGACCCGGCGCTATCTGGAGTTCGTGGAGGATTTCACCAAAACTCCGGCGGCAATTTTGAGCGTAGGGCCAGACCGACAAGAAACTATTCTCCTGCGAGAAGATCTGATCTGGGGCAATTGAATCACCCTCTCAGAATGGTTGCGGAGCGGATGCGATCACCAAGCTCGATCTTGCTCAAAAGGTCGGTACCTGCAACAACTTGACCGAAGACCGTGTATTTACCGTCCAAGAAACGAGCGTTACCGAGCAAGACATAGAACTGGCAATCGCCGGTATCGGGCTTACCTTCGAGAGTGGATAGTCCTACGGCGCCGGCGATATTCGGATGGCCCGATTCTTCGAATGCGATCGTTGAGCCGGTGCCACCGGTGCCAAGCGTCGGGTCATCGATGTCCTTGGTTTTCGAATCCGGATCGCCGACCTGGGCCATGAAGTCCTTGGGTTGACGAACGACTTTGAAAAACCTCTGGCCATCGTAAAACTTTTTGCCGGTGAGATCGACGATGCGAGCAGTAGTCTTTGGAGCTTCCTTTGTAAAAAGCTTGATAAAAAGATCGCCTTTGCCTTCGATGGACAGACGAAGAACAGTTTCACCCGCTCTTGGCGAGTAATTCTGGGCGCTTAGAGTCGAAACAAAGCCGGTAAGACAGGCAACAGCGAAGAGAAATCGAATTAACATAATGAGCAATGAATTAGACGTCCGAAATAGCCGTTCGTGACCCGGGGTCCTATTCCGGCAGGCGGCGGCCGTAACCGTCTAATTTCACTCCTCCGCTCAGGATCACAATGCCATCGATAATCGACCAAAGCCACCCTAAACCGCAACCGAAAGGAAAAAGGAAGAGCTGGAGCACGCCCTAGGCAGCGTAACCTAAATACATGCGCCCGGTGCCGGGGATTATTAGCTGCAGGACTCCGGCAACGATTCGGTTCCGATCACTGCGCGGGATAGCATAGTCGCCATAGGACCACATAGGAGCCGGACTGGGGGCGGTGGCTAGGGAGGGCCTCGCCGAACCAGGATTAAATGCGGGCGGAGGTGGGGGCGGCATAAACGTTTCGGCAGCGAAGCTAGTGCGCAAGTCCGGCACGGTAAGAGCGTGCTCCCATTGCGTCATCCCGTTTTTCCAAACGTAAGTTTCTCGGCCAATGACGCCGTCTTGCACGAGCTCGACCATCTGATCATAAGTCAATGGCCCGAGCTGACCATAATGGCCCACGTAGAACCACTGAGCTATTTCGTAGGGTTGCGTATCCATGGGCTCTTTCGTCAGCCTTTCCTCGGAGGGAAATCTTAGGTTCATTGTAGCGCGGGTTTTCTCTTGTACACGTTTACACGGAACAAAGTCCTATCTTCGGCGATAATCTGGCGATGTTCGATGAATCCACCTCAGCGGCTTGGAAGCTCCGGTACGGCGAAGAATCTCCTCTCCTGCCCGACTTAGATCGGTTTCTCAATCATCGCTCAGTCAGGCGATATTCAAGCCAGCCGATCGACGAAGAGGTTGTGAGAGGACTCGTCGCATGCACCCAAAGCGCAGCAACAAGCAGCAATTTGCAGCTTTGGACGGCGGTGAGCATCCAGCAGCCCGAACGTAGAGAGCGAATGGCTATGCTTTGCGGAAATCAAGACCACATTCGGGAAGCGGCTTGGTTTTTCGCCTTTTTGGCCGATCATCGAAGACTCAGGCGTGCGGCGGAAAGGGCGGGAGAACTCCCCGAAGGGCTGGACTTCGCCGAGTTCTTTATCATGGCGGTCATCGATGCCGCTCTCGCGGCCGAACGACTTGTCTGTGCGGCGGAATCGCTGGGAATCGGCATTTGTTACATCGGGGCTTTACGAAACGACGTACTCGGAGTTCAGCGGGAGCTCAAGCTTCCTCCGGGTGTCTTCGGCGTGTTTGGGCTTTGTCTTGGCTGGCCCGAAGAAGGCTTGGAAGCGGAGATTAAGCCGCGACTTAAGCAGGCGGCAGTTTGGCACGCCGAAACCTACAACGATGATCTCGATCTCGCAGAATACGATGAGCGCATGGGGCAGTTTTACGATGCGCAGAACATGAAGGGCGAATTCAAATGGTCGGCTCGTAGCGGGCGAAGAGTTGACGGCAGTGCCCGAAGCTTGACGGGGCGCGAGGCGCTAAAGAAATGGCTGGAAGATCAAGGATTCAATCGGCGCTAACGAGAGAGGTTCGCTTGCCGATTACGGAGGTCCTCGAGGTCTTCGGCAAGCGAAACCCATCGATCCAGGGCGGTTTGAATTTCTCCTTGCAATTCTGCGTGCCTTTTAGAAAGGGCAAACAATTCTTCTCCGGCGGGGGGGCTCGCCATTGATGCTTCTAACATTTCCAGTTCAACTTCCTTTTGATGGACCCATTGTTCGGCCAACTTGACATCCTTGCTGAGCCGATCGATTTCCTTACTCAGATCTCGGGGGTTTAGTGAATTCAAGTGGTTGTCGGTTGGCGGTTGGCGGTTGGCGGCTAGGGGTTGGCGGCTAGCGGTTAGTTGAGACTTTGACACGCGATATTCGGAATAGGACCCTGGGAATTGGATGGCCGTACCATCGCCTCGTAGGTCCAAGGTGAGCGAAACCACGCGGTCGAGGAGCCAGCGGTCGTGGGAAACGAGGATCAAAGTGCCCTTAAAGTCGTTCAGCACTTCAGCCAAGGCCTCGCGGGAGTCCATGTCGAGATGGTTGGTCGGTTCATCGAGAACCAGTAAATTTGGATTTAGGGCAGTCAGCATGGCAAGCATCAGCTTGTTTCTCTCTCCACCGCTAAGAGTTCTAGCCGGTCGGAACACGTCGTCGCCGGTGATGAGAAATCTTCCTAAGAGATTGCGAGCGGGTCCAAGTTCGAGCCCGCAATCCTGATTGAGCATTTCCAAGGGGCTTAGCTCAAGATCTAGATCGGAAGCATCTTGGGAGAAATAACCTGGAAGCGCGTTCGATCCGAGCTTGGCCGTTCCCTGGATAGGCGAAAGCTCGCTCAGGATCAGCTTGAGAAGGGTAGATTTTCCTGAGCCATTAGCCCCGATCAGCCCCCAACGTTCACTCCACCGAACCGTCCAATCGAGGTGCTGAAATAACTTTTGGAGGCCGAAGTTCATCGATAAGTCCTTGCATTGGACGACGATTTCGCCGCCGCGCTTGACGTCGGAGAACCCGGCTTTGATTCCACGTTGTGACTTGGGAGCCTCTAGACGCTGATCGATAAGCCGCTGCATAAGCTTTTGCCGACCTCTGGCTTGCGCCGTTCGCTGGCTGTTCATAAATCTGCGCACAAATTCGTCGAGTTTGTCGATTTGCTCTTGTTGCCGAACCGCCATTTCTGCCTGGCGGGCACGATCTTCGGCGCGGAGACGAAGAAACTTGTCGAACGGCCCAGGATAGGACCTGGTGGCCCCGTCCTGAAGCTCCAGCACACGCTCCGCTACGTTTTGAAGAAATACGCGGTCATGGGAGACGAGAAGCACTGCTCCTCCGTAGGCACGTAGCCAATTCTCCAGCCACTCCGTTGCTTCGAGGTCAAGGTGATTGGTCGGTTCATCGAGGATCAGGATTTCTGGTTCTTCGAGAAGAAGCCTGGCCAAGGACAATCGCGTCCGCTCTCCGCCGCTAAGAGCTGAAACGGGCTTATCGAATTCATGCTCGTCGAAGCCCATTTTCGCAAGCACGGTGCGCACGTCCCGTTCTAATGCGTAACCACCTTCGAGGATAAAGTGCTCTTGAAGCATCGAGAATTCTTCCAGTTCGTCCGCCGAAGGCTTTTCTTCAATTACCTTGCTGAGAAGAGCAAGGCGCTTTTCGATCTCAACCAGATGGCCGCGCGCCGCTTCTGCTTGCTCGATCACGGTTAGCGATTCTTGAAGCGAACTATGTTGGCTTAGATATCCCACGGTGACGCCTTTTGCCCATGACAGGGAACCGCTATCGGGCTCAAGATCGCGGGTGAGGATTTTGAGAAGGGTCGTCTTACCCGAGCCGTTGCGTCCAACAAGCGCAACCTTCTCTCGTCGGTCGATCCGGAAGGAGAGGCCTTCCAAAACGATGTCGACGCCAAAACTCTTGCCGATATTATTAGCGGATACCAGCACGACGAAGATTGTACTTGCGCCTTCCTGTACAATCGGCGCACATGCCGGACGTTCGGTGCGATATCGTGATCATCGGGGGAGGGCTGGGAGGATGCGCGGCCGCCCTGGCTGCTTGCTCGCTTGGAATGAGGGTCCTGATGACGGAGCCTTCACCCTGGATCGGGGGGCAGGCAACCTCACAGGGCGTCCCCGCCGACGAGCATCCCTGGATCGAGGATTTCGGATGCACGGGCCGATATCGTACTTGGCGCGAGCGCATTCGGTTAGCGGTTGGCGGTGAGCGGTTGGCGGTTGGCGGTGAGCGGTTAGCGGGGGGTGGATGGGTGTCGAGGCTTTGTGTCGAGCCGCGCATCGCCTTGACGGTCCTAAGAGAAATGTTAGCCCCCCACGTGGCGAGCGGGCATTTGGTGATTTTGGGGGACACTGAATTGATCGAATGCACAATGGCGGGGGATGCGATCGAGAGTGCAGTGGTCCGCAATGAGCAGAATGAACAGGTCGTCCATGCCGCATTTTTCTTGGATGCTTCGGAGACCGGCGACCTGATCTTCCATTCTGAGACGGAACATGTTATCGGTGCGGAGGCGGGCGAGCGAAATGGGGAAAGTCAGGAGAACAATCAACAGGCCATCACCTGGTGCATGCCATTGTCATTTGATCCAGGCGCGGGCCATGTGATTGCGGAGCCGAAAAACTACCCATTTTGGCGAGATTATGAGCCGCCGAAGTGGCCGGGCAACCTTTTAAGCTGGACCGTTCCCCATCCGCAGACCGGCGAGCCAAAGACATGGCAACTTTTCGAAGAAGAGGCGGGGTCGCAATGGTGCTTGTGGAACTACCGCAGAATCGTCTCCGGGGAAAGGCGGGAGGAGGTCACGATGGTGAACTGGCCCCAAAACGATGCGTTCCTCCGCCCGCATCTCACTTCGGCAGGGGTCGATAAACTGGCGGAGCGTGACGCTAAAGAACTCTCCCTGAGCTTGCTTTACTGGCTTCAGACCGAAGCCCCTCGCCCTGATGGGGGGTTCGGCTACCCCGGGTTATATATTAAGAAAGGCATTTTTGGCTCTTCGGACGGCTTGGCGTGGACTCCCTACGTTCGGGAATCGCGGCGGATATTGGCTCAGCAGACAATCCGAGAGCAGGACGTTTCGCCATTGTTTAATCCAGGACTTTCCAAGGCGCCATCTGTGAAAAATAGCATCGGGGTCGCCGCTTACCGAATCGATCTCCATCCAACGGCTAGCGGGGTCGGGTACATCGACCTGGGCTGCCTTCCTTTCGAGATTCCATTGGCTTCTCTTTTGCCGGTGAGGATGCGTAATCTTCTTCCTGCGTGCAAAAACATCGGGACAACCCACATCACGAATGGGGCGACTCGAGTCCATCCGGCGGAATGGAATATCGGAGAAGCAGCAGGCGTCATTGCCGCTTATTGTGTGGAGCGGTCGATAACCCTGCACGATTTAGACTCTTACCGGCGGGGTGAGATCGCGGAGTTGGTTGCCGCGCAGGGTATCGAGACATCCTGGCCCGATAGCGTTCATGCGCTGTAAAAGTCTCGGTTAGCGGTTAGCGGTTAGCGGTTGGCGGTTTGTCGGTTGGCCGTTAGCAGTACACTCGCGGCATGCGGTTGACGCACATGGTTTCCGGCGGCGGTTGAGCGAGCAAGCTGGGCCCGGCCCAACTTTCGGAGGTTCTCCGAACGCTTCCTTATAACGCGAATCCCAGCCTGCTCGTGGGTTTTGAAACGAAGGACGATGCGGGCGTTTTTGCGCTGCCCGACGGGTCTGCACTTGTGCAAACCATGGATTTCTTTACTCCGATCGTCGACGATCCATACGCCTATGGCCAAATCGCGGCCGCCAACGCGCTGAGTGATGTCTACGCCATGGGCGGAAAGCCGCTTACCGCCATGAACATCGCGTGTTTCGATCCAGACATGGCGCCTGCGGACGTATGGGCGTACATTTTGCGAGGAATGTACGACAAGACCTTGGAGGCAGGCGCAGTTGTGGTCGGCGGGCACAGTGTGGTCGATCGAGAGCCCAAATTCGGTCTTTCCGTAACCGGGCTGATCGATTCGTCGCAGGTGATCTCCAATGATCGAGCCAGGGTAGGCGACGAGATCTATCTGAGCAAGTCGCTGGGAACGGGCATCGTCACCACGGCTGCCAAGCATGACGCTTGCCCCCCCGAGTGCCTTCAGGCGGCCATCGATTCGATGATTATGCTCAATGGGCAGGCGGCCCAGGCGGCGAAAGAGGCTGGGGCAGTGTGTGCCACCGACATCACAGGCTTCGGGCTTGCCGGCCACCTGTTGAATATCGCCCTCGCATCGAGGGTAGCGATCGAAATCGAGTCGAACAATCTGCCATTACTGCCGGGAGTGAGGCAGATGGTCGAGGCAGGCATGACGACGGGAGGAGCGGACAAGAATCGGGCTTACCTCGGAGAAAGGCTTCTCTTTCGAGAGGAAGTTTCAAGCGTGCTCCAGGCGATCGTTCTCGACCCCCAAACCAGCGGTGGTCTCGCGGTTCTTTCGGCTAAGCCCGTTGTTGGAAGCGTGCTGATTGGGCGGGTCATCGAGGGCCGGCCCCAAATCATCGTGCGTTGAAGCGTATTTCCATGCCAAAATAGCATCCGATATGCCTGTGGTTTCGGTTCGCATTCCTCAAATTGGCGAAGGCCTGCAAGAAGCACGCTTGGTGGCGGTGCTGAAAGCTCCTGGCGATCACGTCAAGCGCGACGAGCCGATCTATCAAATGGAGACCGACAAGGCGGTCATGGACGTTGAATCGCCCTATGAAGGGGTACTCCAAAGCTGGTCTGCGGAAGTGGATTCCATCTTGCCTATCGGCGAAGAAGTCGCTCGGATGGAAGTGGCGGAAGCCGTCTCAGAAGTTGGGGGCGCGCACGGAAAGCAGCCTGTCGAGGAGATCGGCGGTCGGCGGGACGCCGACCCTACGGGCGAGCCGGTTTCTGCGCGTCGACTGGACGTCCCTCCTCGCACCAGAGCCTACGCCAAAGAAAAGGGCATGGGCGAAAATGATCTCGCTCGAGTAAAGGCCGCCGGTACCAAGTTAATGCCGTCCGATATCGACGCGCATTTGGCTGGAAGCGCGCCTGGCAAGCCCCACGCGTTTACCGAACAGCCCGTCAATCAAAAGCAAAGGCTCTTGAGCTCGCGGCTGATGAGGGGGTCGCAGCTCGTGGTGCCGGGGACCATCACGGTTGCCTGCAACTGGGAGCCGATCGAGGGATTTCGAGGCAAGCTTAAGGCGAGCGGCGATTCGTTCCAGCCTTCGAGCTTTACGATGTTCGCTTTCGCGGTGGCGAAGGCATTGGCCGATCATCCCAGCTTCCGGAGCACCTTGATCGGGGACGCCACTCTTAGATCTTACCAGCATGCCCACCTAGGTATCGCCGTTGCCCTGCCCGGAGACGAGCTGGTCCTTGCGGTGGTCGAGGATGCGGATGCCCTCGAATGGCAACCCTTCGCCGAGCGAATGCGAGAGAGGATCGAATCGGCACGCCAAGGCCACGATCAAGCGAACGAGTCGGTGACGATCAGCCTCACCAACATGCAGGCATTCGGCTTGCGCGATGCAGTTCCGGTCGTAGTACCTCCCGGCGTGGCTACGTTGTTCCTGGGTGAACCTTACAACGGTCTTGCCCAAGATACCAGCGAGCTCATGCTTCGACGGTTTGTCAACCTCGCCCTTACCTTCGATCATCGTCTGATCAACGGCGTGGGGGCGGCGGAGTTCTTGAATGCGGTCCGTCACAACGTCGAGCAGATCGCGGCGACGATAGCGAAGTGAACGCCCTCGACAAGCCATTGATCGGCATTACGGTGGACTGCCGCCCTGATCCGAGCAATCCAAAAACTCGAGGCAAACTCGAGCTGAATTGGAACTACGCAGACGAGATCGCTCGCGCGGGTGGAGTGCCTCTTATCATCCCCCCGCAAGCTGAAATGAGGCGGATCGCGACATTGATCGATGGATGGCTGATTCCCGGCGGCTACGACTTGGACGCGTGCGTTTACGGCGAAGTGAACCACCCGAAATCGGAACTACAGGACCCGGCGAGATACGAAGCGGAAACGCGGCTGATGGCAGCGATCGATGAGAAGCTTCCGGTATTGGGAATTTGTTATGGATGCCAGGCTCTGAACGTGATGGCCGGAGGCTCGCTCGAGCAGCACATGCCGGATCGCCTCGGCCACGAATTGCATACGCATGGGGAAGTGCAAGAGTATCAAATCGACGAGGATTCTCTTTTAGCGCAGGTTGGGCAAGGCCCTTCGATTCAGGGCGGCAGCTACCATCATCAGGCAATCGGCCGAGTTGGAAGAGGCCTTAGAGCGACGGCACGGCATGAAGATGGGACCATCGAAGCGATTGAAGGGGATGGGCCGAGGTGGCTGATCGGAGTTCAATGGCATCCTGAACGATCTCCCGATGATCCGGCGAGCCAACGCCTGTTCAGGGAGTTTGTCAACGCCGCCCAAGAGTTTAGGAAGAGGAAGGCCCCGAATGAAGTGGCTTGTTAACGGAGAAGAGGTCGAGATTTCCGCCGATCCTGAGATCGAAGTGATCGAATCGGGCGACCGGCTCCTCGTGCGAACTCGCGCCGGCGCCCACAGCGCGGCGCTGGCGCGGTCAGGTGACCGAACTCTCATTTCCTATCGGGGTTCAGTTTACGAAATAGAAAAGCCCGGCCGTCAAGCTCGCGCAACTCACGTTTATTCAAACGGGCAGCTTCTTTCGCCCATGCCGGGACTCATTGTCGAGGTGCTTGTGTCGCAGGGAGAGCGAGTCAAAAAGGGGCAGCGGCTCTTGATCTTGGAAGCGATGAAGACCCAGCAGCCCATGATCGCTCCGTTTGACGGAACTGTTTCCATTCTGAAGGCGTCGGCGGGTATGCAGGTAACGGAGTCGGAATTACTGGCGGTGATCGAGGGCGAAGCATGATCCGGATCGTAGAAGTGGGTCCTCGCGATGGGCTTCAAAACGAGTCTGTCGTCATTCCCACGAGCGTGAAGGCGGATTTCATCGGAGCGCTCGCAAATGCAGGCTTACCGGAGATCGAGGCGACCAGTTTTGTCTCGCCGAAGTGGGTGCCTCAGCTTGGCGATGCGGAGGAATTGTGGCCGATGATCGCGAGCATGCCGGCCAAGCTTTCGGCGCTGGTTCCCAATGCGAAGGGTTTGGAGCGGGCCATCGGCTTAGGGGTGTCTCGCATCGCTGTATTTACCGCTTCGAGCGAGGCCTTTACTCACAAGAATATCAATATGTCGGTGGATGAGTCCATCGATGTTTTTCGTCAACTGATCATCGAATTTCGACGAGCGGTCCCCGATGGCTGGGTGCGGGGATATGTCAGTACCGCCTTCGAATGCCCCTACTCGGGTTTGATCGAGCCAAGTCGAACGGCTGAAGTGGCTTTGAGGCTGGCGGAAATCGGAGTCGACGAAGTCACCATTGGAGACACGATCGGGGTGGCCGTTCCTGTCGAAGTCAAAGAACTCACGAAGATTCTCCTCGATACTCTCCCCGTAGAAAAGATCGCCTACCATTTTCACGATACGCGCGGCACGGCAGTAGCGAACGTGGCGCAAGCGTTGGAGATGGGCATTACCTCGTTCGACTCCAGCGCAGGCGGTCTAGGCGGATGTCCGTATGCTCCGGGGGCAGGGGGGAACCTCGCCACGGAGGACTTGGTGTATTTTCTCGAGCGTTCGGGTTTTGCTACCGGGGTTGTTCTTGGGAACCTTGCCCAGGCGAGCCTTCCGGTGCTTGAGCTGCTGGGTAGGAAGCCGGGGTCGAAAGCTCAGCTTGCCGTTCTTTCTGCTCGTCGTCCCGAGCAAGCTTGAGCCCAAATATGGCCATGGCAAGGGCGATCAGGGCCACGACCAAGGTGGAAATCTTCTCATCCCGGTTGAGCTTGAATTGATCGCGGTTGACGAGCAGCACGGTCGCTCCGATGGGGACAAGCGCGGGCAGCATACGCAAGGACAGCGGCCCTAGCTGCACCTGGCCTAAATAAAGAACGGTGAGCAGATAAATCAACAGCACCGGCAACATCCATCGCAGAGTCTCGCGCGTGCGCATTTGAAAGCGGAAGAGGGCGACGAAGAACATGGCGAGGAAGAAGAGGTCGGCCGGGCCGACGTAGGCCTGAGCTTGAGGCGTGCCGTAGGAGGCGGCCGTAGTCGCAATGGTGGGCACGCTCATGGCAGCCGCCTTGAATAGCTCGGGCCGCTTTTCGATGACTTGCCTAGTGATGCCGATGGGGGCGAAGACGAGGAATATATCAAGCCCGGCGAGAAAGGCGCCGACCGGTAACAAGAGATTCTTATCCTTGATCAAAAGTGCGAGCAATGCGCCGAGACCGAGCGTCCAGAGCATGATGCCGGTCTGGGAAAGGGCGATGAGCAGCACTACGCCGAAGCCAGGCGCCTTGAAGATCAGGCCCGGAAGCGCTTGGCCGAGGATGTGGAGAACAACGCCGACACCAACGAAGGTCCCAGCGAGCCTGGCAGTCCATGTCACCGATGCGGCTTGGTATAGGGCATAGATCGGAAGGGCGAGGAAGAGGATCGTGAGCACGAGCTCGAGGGCCGGGATGAGACCGAGCGGCGCCCTCATGAAAGGCAAGATGAGCCGCACGATCAGCAGGCCACCGACGGTGGCAAGAAAGAACCTCATCTCTGCCGTAGTTTAGCCCGGCTTCATTGACGTTAGTGTCTAGCGATGACTCAGGGAATGTTTTGGAGCGAAAAGACTTGAGTATGGAAAAATTGAGCGGACGCCTTGGTTGGCAGAAGGATAGAATTAGGTCCGTCAAGCCATGCCCATCCTCAGGCATTATGCTAAATAGCGCAACTAGCCGTCCTCGCGCGAATCCGGATGAATGCGTACGAACCGACGATGAGGAAGATGGCAAACACCTGGGCCAATAAACCCTCGACGTTTGGAAAGATCGCGAACCAGGTGCCAATCCAATCAGGAATATGCAAGTTGAGCGTGTGGATGGGCAGCCATCCGGCGAGCTGCATCTCCTGCGCCTGCTCGCCCACCATCACGATCAGCACCGTACCGAGCAAGATGCCGGTGAGGATCAGCATCTTCTTGTACGGCAACTTTTGATGAGCGATGAACGTGAGGCCGGCGACGATCATCGTCAGCAAGAAACCGAGCCCGGCTCCCTGCAGCACGACCCCATTTCCCGCCTTCAGCCGCAAGTCTTGCAAAAACAAAACGATCTCGAAGCCTTCGCGATAGATTGCCGTGAAACCAAGTAGGATGAAGCCGATGAAGGCCCTCGTCGCAGTGGAGTTGCCGGCATTCAGCGCTTTCCGGCGATTGCAATGGTGGCAAATCCAGCCGGTCCAGTACATCTTGTGAAAAAACCAATTCATCACGACGAGCAGCACGACAATGGCAACCAATCCGGTGCCCGCTTGTATGGCGAGGGCGGGAGCGTTTATCGATGAGATGATCGCGACCACGATGAACCACGTGGCTATCGTTGCCGCCAAAGCCGTACCGGCTCCGATTAGAACGCCGCGCCATTGATCTTTCTTGTTCCGAACGATGCCCGCCGTAACCGCGGCAAGAACGAGGATCGCCTCGAGGCCCTCTCGAAGTACGAGGATGGACGCGCTGAGCGACATTGCCGCCGGATTCAGCTTGCCCACCGTGGGATTTGGAGCGCCTGCAACGACAACGGCTTGCCAAATCATGACGGCGAGCACGATGAGAGCGCCGGCAATGGCTGCGACTTTCACTGCCAATGGCTTGAAGAAACGGCTCCTGTGCAGGCCTGCGGCAATGGGCCTAACCGCCACTTGCCACCTGCAGAGCGCGTGAAGATAAATCGCCTCGATACGAGAGCAGACACGGAGCACCGGATTTAGTAGGCTGATTCATGGCGCAATATATAGCATACGAAAATCTGTACAAAAATATCTACATTCACGATGTAAATGGATCATGCACTTTGAGCAACTAAATTAGCCATGGCTTAATTTGTGGTACGCTATACAACACAGTCGACGCGCAGGCCATGCCGGCGCACACAAGGATGAAACGTGTGCAACCTCCAAAAGTTCTGAAGGAAACTTCAACGCCTTCGCACAAAGCAGCCGAGGGATGGAAGCAGTCGGGAGGGTTGCCGACGCTGCCGGAGGCTTATCGAACGATACCAGTCTTTCGGGGGACCTCCACGCTTCGAAAAATTCTCGCCTTCGCCGGGCCCGGATATCTCGTTTCGGTCGGCTATATGGACCCCGGAAACTGGGCCACGGATATCGGAGGAGGAAGCCGATTCGGCTATTCACTACTGAGCGTCGTCTTGCTAAGCAATTTCATGGCGATCTTCCTGCAGGGGCTCTGCGCGAAGCTAGGGATCGTCACCGGACGAGATCTTGCTCAAGCATGCCGCGATCATTACTCGAAGCGGGTTGCCGTCGTTTTGTGGGTCCTGTGCGAGACGGCGATCGCCGCATGCGATCTTGCGGAAGTTATCGGCTCAGCTCTAGCGCTCAAGCTGCTCTTTGGACTACCCATGCTTTGGGGAGTGTTGATCACAGCCGGAGATGTGCTCTTGGTTTTGGCGTTGCAAGGGCGTGGATTCCGGATGGTCGAGGCGATCGTCGTCGCCCTGATCGTCACCATTGCAGGCTGCTTTGCCTACACGGTTTGGTATTCCAGGCCGTCTTGGACGGGCGTCGCTTTGGGTTTCGTTCCATCGGCGCAGATCATCCGCGACCCGTCCGCGCTCTACATCGCGATCGGCATCCTTGGCGCTACCGTGATGCCCCATAATCTCTATTTGCATTCCAGTATCGTGCAAACACGCGCTTACGATCTGGAGGTCGAGGATAAGCGGGAAGCCCTGAAGTTTGCCGTTCTGGATTCCACGGTCGCCCTACTTTTCGCTCTCTTCATCAACGCGGCGATCCTCATCGTCGCCGCCGCCGCCTTCCATACCCGCGGGATGTTCAAGGTCGCTGAAATCTCGGATGCCTACAAGCTACTGACGCCCACATTGGGTGCGGCCGCCGCGAGCACGTTGTTCGCTCTTGCGCTGCTGGCGTCGGGCCAAAATTCAACGTTAACAGGGACTCTCGCCGGTCAAATCGTCATGGAAGGATTCCTCAACTTCCGCCTACGGCCGTGGATCAGGCGGCTCGTCACCCGGCTCATCGCGATCGTTCCGGCCGCTCTTGTCATCGGAATCATGGGCGAGTCGAAGATTACCGACCTAATCATCCTCAGCCAAGTCATTCTCAGCTTCCAACTTCCATTTGCGATCATCCCCTTGCTCGCGTTCACGGGCGATCGAAAGAAGATGGGCCAATTCACAAATTCTTGGTTGGTCAAGGCCGTTGGAGTTGTACTGGCGACGGTCATTTGCGTCTTAAACGCTTACCTACTTTTCAGGATTTTCGTTGGGTGATGGCGTTCTTGGCGTCTCATCGCTCATGCGGGAGAGGAGCAATCGAATAGAACGCACCGGCTGGCAAGGTCCTTTCATTCTGTTCGTGCGCCTGGACGAGTCCTAACGGACCCTCGACATTCGCAAGGAAAGAGTACATCATCGCAATACGGATGCGTGCGATTGTCTGCCCAGCACCTCGCCGTACACTTGCAGCACTCGCTCGGCCATGCTATCAGACCCATAATGGCGTCCCTGTCGGCGCGCCCCTTCGGAGAGCCGAGCATACGCTAGTTCATCCTCGATAATGTGCAAAATCGCCCCTCCCATCTGAGCAGCGTCGTTGCGGACGAGCAGGCCGTTGACGCCGTCCTCGACGGACGCCCCAGCACCTCCTCCGCTTACCACCACTGCGGGCAAACCGTAGGCCATCGCCTCGTTCACCACCAAGCCCTGTGTCTCGGTGAGCGAGCTGAAGATGAACAGATCGGAAGCCACATAGTACTGGTCGACTTCCTCGCGCGGCACGAAGCCGACAAAGCGCACCCGGTCGCCGATCCCAAGCCTCCTCGCTTGCTCGGCGCACTGCTCCCGATATGGCCCGTCGCCCACGATCCAGAGCCTGAGTTTTTGATTGCTTCGGAAGGCTAGGGCTGCCGCTTCAAGCAGTGTCGACATATTCTTTTCACGAGCGATCCGGCCCACATAAAGGAGAATTTGACTCTCGGGAGGGATTCCCAGGCGGCTTCTTATTTCGCTGCGGTCGATCATTCTGGGCGCATGTACTCCGGTGGGAATAATGGTCATCGGTCGTCTCACCGAATGACGCCTGAGCCATCTAAGCGACGCTTCGCTCGGAGTGATCACATGATCGACCTGATTGTAGTAAAAGTTGGTGTGCTTGGCCACCTTGTACCGCAAATAGCGCTTGGGGAAGAACGGGATGTAGTGCGCGTATTTGTCGTACAGGGTGTGGTAGGTGGAGACGACGGGCAGACCGTGCGACTGAGCCCACCTAAGACCGACGAAGCCGATCGTGAAGGGCGTGTGCGTGTGGACGATGTCGAATTGCTGCTTCCGGAACCTCAGAAGCATCGGATAGAAAGGCGGAAAGGCGAGGGGGTAATTCTTCGTCCAGGGGGTTTCCACGGCCGGGAAACGATAGGTGTTGGGATCGCCGTCGCGATGGCGAAAATGGGCGGCGGTAAAGATATGGACCGAGTGACTTTTATCCCTCAGCTCCCGCACAAGAGCGTCGATGCTCACGCTTACCCCGTTTAGGATCGGTAGCGCGCTATCGGAAAAGAGAGCGATTCGCAAGGGCTGCATCTTTCGAGTGAAGGATACCGGGCCGTAGTGTGGACATTTTTCCACGCTACGGCCCTAGAAGGCAAGATGCTCCTAAAGAGCAGTTCTAATCTTCAGGATGTCGGCCGTGCTCGTCCACGAATTTGACCACTCCGGTGAGACGGAAGCGCCTCTGGCCGCCCTTGGTTCGATGATGTCCGAGCCAGCCGCGATTCGTGTATCGGCGAACGGTCGCCGGGCACACGCCAAGCAGGCGACTTACTTCCTCCAGCGAAAGCTGCGGATCGAGGAGGCGTCGAATAAGCTCTTCTCGGGTTTCCTTGAATTCGCCACGATAGTAGTTGGCGGTGACGGTGTCATCAAAGAAACCGCTCAAGAAGGTGATATTCTTGGGGAGGGCAGCCCAAACTTCCCTAAGTTGCGGGTCGACCGTGCCCATTCCTTGAGCATTTTTCGAACGACGGGGCCTGGGCGCGCTTAGCTGTTTGCGCTTGAATTTCGTTTTCGTGGAGCCGCTGGGCTCGCCTTTCGCTTTTCCATTACGATCCATGTACTCTCCGATTGATGGGACCTCGACGTCGATATTCCCAGCACCCTTGGGGCCAGGGGCCGCCTTTTGAGTGTCTAGGAAGGAGTTTTCAATGTAAGTTAAGGGGTCAAATTCTTTTGAAGGCAAAGCATTCCTCGCGTTATAAGTTGATAGATTCTACTTGATTGTTGATTCTATTTGCTGCAAGACTTTTTATATTATTAGCATCGAGTCACCAAAACTCAAAAACCTATACTTTTCCTTAAGGGCAGCTTGGTAAGCAGAGAAGAGACGCTCTTTGCCGCAAAGCGCGGCCAGCATCATCAGCATCGAGGTCTTGGGCATATGGAAGTTGGTAAGAATTCCCTCGACGATTTGAAACTGGTAGCCGGGCCTGATGAAGAGAGTCGAGGTTGTCTCTCCATCACGAATTTTCCGTTGCCCCACGGCCATTGTTTCCAAGGTGCGGGCGGAGGTTGTGCCGACGGCAACCACCCTTCCTGGACAATGCTCGACCGCACTAGCGGTAGTGCCGAGCACACAGCAGCGCTCTCCATGCATTTGGTGGTCGGATAGATCTTCGCTCTTGATGGGTCTAAAGGTATCGAGGCTGATGTCGAGGGTTACGCTTGCAGTCGAGATTCTGCGGGCGTGAAGGTCGTCCAGTACGTCGGAGGTGAAATGAAGTCCGGCGGTGGGAGCGGCAGCGCTACCTTCGGCGCATGCATAGACGGTTTGGTAGCGCTCGGAATCTTCTAGGTATTGGCTACGGATATAGGGAGGCAATGGGGTACGTCCGATCTCTGCGAGGAGCGGACCCGGATCGTATGGTTGAATGAACTCGATCGACCTCGTCCCATCTTCATACTCCTGAACGATGCGAGCTCGAAGGCCTCCCGGAAAGTCGATCACGTCTGATTCGTGGAGGCGCCGCCCTGGCTTAACAAGTGCGCGATAAAGATGCTTGGATCCAGGCCGTTCTAGCAACAGCACTTCAACCTGCGCGCCCGTTGTCTTGCGGCCCTGGAGTCTCAAGGCGCTGACTCTCGCGTTGTTGAGCACGAGTAGATCGTCAGGTTGGAGAAGTGACGGCAATTCGGCAAACACGTGGTGGCTGATCTCGCCAGTTTTGCGATGCAGCCATAGCAGCTTGGAGTCCGACCGCTTGGGAAGAGGCTCCTGGGCGATCCGATCGACCGGAAGCTCGTAATCGTAATCGCTCAGGCGATCGATCGGAGGACCTCCGGCAATTGATCGAGGCTGGAAATATACGGCAGCTGGCAATGAGGTCGAGAGCGATCGATGAGCAGGGCATGCATGCCCGCACTACGGGCTCCGTGCAAATCGTCAACCGGATGGTCCCCCACGTGAAGCGCCGAGCCGGCCGGTACATCGAGCTCTTGAAGAGCATGTTCGAAGATACGCGGATCCGGCTTCTCGATGCCTAAGCAAAGCGAGGGGATTACGAGATCGAAATATGAGTCGATTCCGTGCATCAAAAGCACCCTGTGCAAGCTTATATCCCAATTGCTGATGACGGCCAGTCTGTACCCATCGCACTTCAACGTAAGGAGGCATGCGGGGACATCGGGGAATAACCGAAAGATGCATGAGTCCGCTCCGAACAGCCGGCGGTCCGCTTCCTCAAGAATTGAGCCGACGGCCGCCGAGTGGATGCCAAATTCTTCGGCCCAATGCCTTGCGAGATTGCTCCAGAATTCATCTATCGCGATTCGATCATTGAGGCGATTCAGGCGGCAAAATTCCGGCCTTCGAGCCTGAAGCAAGTCTCCATAGCGGGCAGCGCCAGTCTCGGAATCGAAGGCATGGCCCTGGGCGATGGCGCACTCAGAGATCACAGCCCCAGGATTCCAATCCACTTCGACGAGGGTTTGCGCACAGTCGAAGGTAACCGCCTTAATCGGCATATAATCCTATCTGCCAAATACAATCGGTCTCTGGAACGTCAAAATAAACTTGTACGGGATTCATGGAAACAATATGAAATACGCTTTTCGATTCGTCAGTTTAGTGGTTTGTTCGGCAAGCCTGTCGGCCGCCTATGCGGGGCAAGCATACGATCTCAAGCGAGTGGCCAAAATAGGCGAGGCGATTAAGTATCGAGCTACCGCTGATTTTGTCGTCCAGGGTCAAAAGATCTCAGCAAGCTGGATGCAGACCGATAAGGTGGTCAAGATCGACGATCAGGGAAATATCGTTACCGAATCGACGCAAAGCGAGTTCAAGGTGGGTGGACAGGAGATCGGGCAGCAAGACGCCCCGGTGACCACGGCGACCACGAAGCCAAATGGTGAGATTGTTGAGCTTAAAGGCGACCGAATCGACTCTAAAACTTATCGCCTTGCAAATATGAATGTCTTGCGCACCCCGGATCAGCCCGTGAAAGTCGGCGATAAGTGGTCATATGAGGTCAAGCCTGATGTTAAGACGGGTTCGGTCAAAGGCAGGGCAGATTATGAGGCCCTCGCGGAAGAAAAGGTCGCCGGTTTCACGACGTTGAAGATCAAATGGACTTACAAGGAAGCCGATGGTCCGAATGGAGCAAGTACGGATGGCATCGCTTGGATCAGCACGAAGGATGGTTCGCTTGTGAAAGCGGCGGCGAGCTTTTCCCATGCCCCGGTTGCGGGCATGCCGCCAACGGACATGAAGTTCACCGTCGAGCGGGCTTAGCACTTCCTTTGCTGGGCTCGCCCCGTAAACGAAAACAACTTCGGCATCGTGCCTCATAAGTTTCGGTGGCGCCGATCAAGATGGTGGGGTCGTCATAATGCGCGGGTTTGCCATCGATCGAGCGATACGTATGACTGGCCGGCGCCCCGCATTTCATGCAGATTGCGCGCAGCTTGACCACTTCATCGGCGACGGCGAGGAGAATCGGCATCGGGCCAAACGGCTTGCGTCGGAAATCCTGGTCGAGCCCTGCCAAAACGATCTCGCAACCGCCGTCGGCAAGCTGAATGACCATATCGACGAGGGCGACCGGAAAGAATTGTGCTTCTTCGATCAAAACAACGTCCGTGTCAGGTGAAATTTGCCAACGTAGATCTTCGACGGAGGCCACGGGAATGGCGTCGTGGCGAACTCCCATATGAGTCACCACCATTGCTTCGTCAAAGCGTCTATCGATCGCGGGCTTAAATACTTGAACGGTTTTCTTGGCATAGAGCGCTCGTCGGGCCCGCCGGATGAGCTCTTCGCTTTTACCCGCGAACATACTGCCGCAAATGACGGTGATCTGTCCGGTGCGCTTCAATCTTCTTCGTCCCCAAGTTTTCCCTCCATATCGGCCTCGAATATCTCCTCCATCTCAGCCGACATGTCTTCGTCCATGGCTTTGCCCATTTCTCGCATCATGGATCGCATTTCGGCCGGCGAATCCGGTTCGGACATTCCTTCGAGACGATCGGCAATGGCATCGATCCGGTCATCCTCGGGCCTATATCTTGCAAACCGGCTCACCAACCGTTTCCCGTCGATGGCAGCGCAATGAGGGCATCGGTCTTCCCCGGAATCAGCGGTCATTCCTACGAGAACGCTGTATTTTTTGCCACATCTTTCGCAACGGAACTCGTAAACAGGCATTCAGGAATTAGGTCCGATCGAGGCCGAACCAAGGCTCTCGGTGGAGGTCTCGTTCGAAGATGTCCCGCTCCTCTTTCTGGGCGATGGCGCGCCCGGAATTGACCGCTTTTTGATAGAAGGTCTTTGCTTCGGAGAGGCGACCTGCGCAAGCCAATGCTCGTGAGCGAGACTCGAAGACGAAAGCCTTGAGCCAATCGGCCAAATCGTTATCGGACACGATTTCGTCGTATCGTTCCGCATGATAGAGCGCTTGATCCGGCAAGCCGATCACCGCGCCGACGCGAGACATCATCCATTCCGCGATCGCCATATTTTGGGCATCGCCGACAAATGCCCAATGGAAACCGGAAGCGTAAGCGTTGCGCAATAAGTCACCCTCCTGATCTCTTGTGAGGGTGGGCGATTCCATGAGCTTCCAGCAGGCGTTGAAAGTGTGGACGGCAATGGCCCGATGTTGCTCGCTGCTAATATCTTCTTCGGCGTTCATCGTTATTCGACTCCGCGAAACTTTGGATTAGGATCGATTCCTCTGAGCATCATGCCTTGCCCACGCGATTCGTGCGTTTCTTGAAGCGGCGAGTCCTGGGGATCGCGCATTTGAATCAGCAGGGTTGTACGCGCCTCCGAGCTCGAATTAATCCCAGAACCATGAATTGTAAGGTAGTTAAAGTACAGCACATCTCCGGCCTCTGCTTCGATGGGCATCGCGGACTCAACCGGATACAAGTCTTCGGGCAAATGAAAATCCTGCTGTGAAAGGTGTCGAAGAGGGCCTCCCAGATGGGAGCCTGGCATCACTCTCAAGCACCCTTTCTCAATGGTGGAATCGTCGAAATGGACCACAGCGGCGAGCATCGTGTTTCGCTCGTGAGGAAAGTATGGATAGTCTTGATGCATCGGAAATGGCGATCCTCGCTCAGGCGGCTTGATAAACATTTTGCAATGGTGAAGTTGGACGTTCGGTGAACCCATGAGCTGAGAGGCAGGGACGGTGATGCGCTGATCGAGAAGAAGGCGGGCAAAGTGCGCTACGTAAAACTGCACGTTGTGGCGGTGGAGAACGGTTGTGCTTGCGGTCGCATTTTGTACGCTTCCCCACGTCGCGTCCAAGTTGGCGCTCCTGCTCAAGCGTTGAACAAGCTCATGACATTCCTCGCGTAAGTCTGCCGCTTCGCTCGCCGACAACACGGAGTGGGCCAAGACATAGCCTTCCTTCCGATATTTTTGAATTTGCTCCTCGCTCAACATTGGGTGTGCCTCGCTGCTATTTTGACTGATGTTGTGAACTGTCCCACGATTCGAGTGGGCGCTTCTGGTAAAAAGAACCTATGAGTCCCACCGCGATCGCTCAAAAATACGGCCGAGTGTTCAATTTCTCTGCCGGCCCTTGCACGCTTCCTGTCGAAGTGTTGGAAGAGATTCAGGCAGACCTCATGAACTACCAAGGGTCGGGCATGAGCGTCATGGAAATGAGCCATCGAGGCAAGGTGTTCGAGGGAATCCTCGCCAAAGCGGAAGCTGATTTGCGGGAGCTCCTCGAGGTGCCGGCAAATTACAAGATTTTATTTCTGCAAGGCGGAGCGAGTATGCAAAACACGATGATTCCGATGTGCTTCCTTAAGAAAGGAGAAATAGCGGACTACGTGGTTACGGGCGCCTGGGGAAAGAAGTCATACGAAGCTTCGACCGTGGTTGGCGACACGAAGCTACTTTGGGATGGAAAGGCCACCAACTACGACCGAGTGCCTGACTTAGGCGACCTGCCATTTTCCGCCAACAGCGCATATTTCCATTTCACGAGCAACGAGACGATCCAAGGCGTTGACTTTCTGGTCGATCCCGACCTGGCCATGACGGTGGTTTGCGATATGTCGTCCAATATCCTTTCCAGGCCGTGCGACGTTAACAAGTATGCGCTGATCTACGCAGGGGCGCAAAAGAACATGGGCCCGGCGGGGGCAACCGTGGTCATTATTCGCGATGACATGATCGGGCGCGTGCCGAAGAACTTCCATCCGATGCTCGACTATCGGCTCATCGCGGAAAACGACTCGATGTATAACACGCCTCCATGCTGGAGCATCTACGTTTGCGGCCTTGTCTATCAGTGGCTCAAGCGAAATGGCGGGATAGCGGGGGCGTATCGCAGGAACGCCGAGAAGGCCCAGGTTCTGTATGACGCAATCGATCATTCGGGTGGATTTTATCGGGGGCACGCCGTTCACGAATGCCGCTCGCTGATGAACGTCACGTTTACTTTGCCGAGCGAAGAGCTGACCGATGAATTCGTGAAAATGGCACAAGCCGAATCGTTCGATGGTCTCAAGGGCCATCGCTCGGTTGGTGGCTGCCGGGCGAGCATCTACAACGCCTTTCCAAAGGAAGGTTGTCTGGCATTGGCCCAGTTCATGAAGGAATTTGCCGGTACCAAGAGCTAGGCGCTATTCATGACGCTCGCTCGATTACCGATGCGGGGCACGATACTCAATACGGCCACGGTT
>JBBREX010000015.1:0-29305 GCA_038225245.1 Fimbriimonadales bacterium
GTATCCACAGGTGATCGGTGAGCTATCAGATGAAGAATTGCTTAAGCGGGTCGAAGCAATCCTGGAAGAACGTGGCGGGCGGGTGGTGCCGATCCAAGCTCAGCCCTTAGCTCTCAATCGTTAGGAACGACGGGTCAGTCTCTTGAAATGCCTTTGACTGCTCTCTCAATCGCATCGCTCAGGCGTGCCGCAGGCGAATCGGTTCGGGACAAAGGTCGACGGGGAAAGGTCGACGGGGCCCCTTGCGTTGGGTGCCCCAATTTTGACCAACATTTTGACCAACATCCGAGCGGACCTGACCAACATACGACGGACGGTTTGGCGCGTTACCCCCTGAGATTGAACTCAGAACGGACACTTTGAAGGGTCTGCGGACGGCTCACTTTCGGACTTGAAAACCGACAGGGCGCAAGTCCTCAGGGGTTCGAATCCCCTTCTCTCCGCCACGATTTTAAACCTAAATGTACTCCTTTGGCGGACGCGCTAGATTTGGTTTACAGCTTTTGACCAACGAATGCCCCAGCGAAGGCGACCCCAGCTGCCAGGTCAATCATATCTTGCTCTATTCGTTTGGGACGCATAACTCCACGGATTCTTGTTGATTGAGAGTCCTTGGACATCGCCCAGGCGATCTTTCGACACTTGCCCAACGTGCTATCCACAAACGAGGAAGTGTCGCAACCCCATTGGACGGCGTTGCGACACCTCAGACTAATCGAGAGGGCGATTACCTCGGACTATAGTCGATTCCCATACTCTCAGGCCTGCCATAAAGCTCTGGGCGTTGATATCGGCCCTTGTCATGTCCCACCTTTTCGACTTCGACCGGGGCGCCGTATTTTTGTATCCAGCGATCGTTGCGAACCGCCTTCACTTCCCAGCACACTTCGACGTGCCCCGTGCTCGTCATGATCATGAACCGGTTATCGCGAATCTTTTGGCCAACCTTTGCTTGCGCGAATCCGCGGCCTGCGCTATCATCCACGATGGTCAACTGATACCGCGGGCTCTTGTTAATCTCTTCGAAGTAATCAGGAAGCTGTACCCAGGCCATGCCCTTTCCATCGGTAGTGACGGTGCCGTTATACACGTTCTGTGGTTCCGGCCCCTCCGAGCAATAGTGGAGCAAGTATCGATTGAGCGGATCGAATGGGTGATCGATTCGGAAAGACTTGGTGCCGGTGGCTCCCGAATTGCCTCCGGCGAATACGCCGTAGCCGTTAGGGTCGCCGCTGGCGGTGAAGCCATACACGCCAATTGAAACTCCAGTCGTATTCCGAGCGGCGCCGAAGACGCCCCGGCCCTGGAAGCTGTTCAGACAATTGCCGTAAACGCCGATAACAACAGAAGACGCCGATGTTGCCTCGCCGAAGACCGCCGATGCGCCATTCGATGAGATCGAATTGCCACCAGTGATAACATTAGCGCCGGAACCTTGTACGTCGAGAGAGCTTGCGGGGGCGGTGGTGCCTATGCCAACGTTGCCTGTATCCATAACGCGCATTCGCTCTGTGCCGTTGGTCTTGATAATCAGCGGTTGGGAGTTCGTTGTCCCTAACCAATAGGCCGGGAGAATTGCATTCCCGGTAACCAGCCACGCTAATGGCGATGCCGCTGGAGGAACTGTGGCAAGAGACGAAGCATTGCGAGACATGGCCAACAAGGCATTGGAGCCCTTGCCGGTTGGGATCCCGCTAGAAACTGCTTTTGTTATTGCGGGCACTACAGCGCTTGTTTTGTTCGCAGGCAATGACCTTCTGAGTTCCGTCTGGGCCGCGCGGGCCGTTAAGACTAGCGCTGAGACGACGAGCGAAGCAACGCCGGCCCATACGAGGGTTCGATTGTTGATGTTTGTTTGCATAATTATTTCCTTATCTGACAATTTGTTGGCTACTTTCACGGATGGCTAACTTTGCAGAATCACCATTTGATCCATAAATGCTCGCCAAGTGTTGGTAAATACAGGTCCGGAAGGATTCACACGATGCCGGGTTTGCATAAGCTTCGTTCCCGTTGTGATGTAGTCGTTTGGGTTGGCCACGTTGGCATTCACCACGAGGTCGGCGCCGCTACTCGCCGTACGTCGATCAAGCTGCACGAAGGATCCCGTGGTCTGGTTTTTCATCTCCAAACGCTGCTCGAGGCCCGTGATCGAGACGCGATTTTCCCAACGAGCCGTCATGGAGCCGACAGTTTGAGTTGGCGATGTGTAGTCGCAGTCCACGGTGATTGGTGACTCCGTACGCAGGGCGGTGACGCCATTTCGAACCACCAGGTAGGTGTTATCGCTGTTCAAGATCTCAGCAAGTCCACCGGATTCCAAGTTGCCCCTGAAGACGCGGACTGCGTTCGGTGGCACGCTCGTCGGAGCAGGCACCACGGATAGAGCTACCATCGCGCCCAATGGATCGGGACAAACATCGTACGTGTAGTCATAAAACTCACCCGATGTATGAGTGAGGTCGGTGGGATTGTCATCATCCCACTGATCTTTGGTGTTGGTGCTGGGATTCGTGCCGCCGTTTGCACGCTTTGTGCCCCACAGCATGGGTTGGGCACTTGTGGCTGGCGTCATCTGGCCGGTTTGGCCGTCATACGCTTTCAGGATGTACTCGACTACCGCCCCTTGCCCATCCCCCGGAAGTTGATGGAAGAGCTGGCCACCGGTGAGGTCGTTGTCCGAGTACTTGAATGTAGTTGTGTCCGGGTTCAAAACTCCCAGATCGTACACGACACCGGCGTAAGGATTGGTAAAACTGGGGGGTGTGCCAGTGTTGCTGAAATCCTCTGCGGTGACGATAATGATAATGCACCTCTCTGGTCCTGGCGGGTCCCAAAACCAAGCGAATTGGCACCGCTGGGCTCGCCTGCCAGCTGTGCCGGGGGCCAGCTGCATGTCATTGCAGATAAATGGATTGAGATAGCCGGGGGCAAAGAACCATCGATCGCTTCCAAGGCCATAAGTGGTGTTGTACTTGCCATCAAAGGGCACGCCGCCATTCGCGTCGTCGCTCTCAAAAAGATCGTAAGCAACCTGCCAGTTGACGGCTGCATTGGCCCCAGGGGGGCTGTACGGAACCCAGGGGGTGACTTGTTTTAGATCGGGGCCGACCATTGCCATTCGCAAAGGATGTACAGCTTTGCTTGGTCCGAGCCGAGAAACGGTTCCTTTTTGGGCATAAGCGCCGACTGTTAACACCAGGGTCAGCAAGGCGGCAATACATACTTGTGTTTTCATTTTAGGTTCACTCCCCGCCGGCAGTCGCTGTTAATCAACCTGGGCCGCTCGATGAAATGATAGGGATTCATGGTAATCGCTCCTGTTAGTCTTATTTATGCTACCAGGTTAAGCAGTCTTACTTGCAGCTTGCCAAAAGGGGCAAGTCTTGCCAGCCTTTTCAGGCTCGGTCAACGCCCTCTACCGGCCCTTCGGGGCTGGACTGGATTTGAAACTTGTCTGCTGAGATAGGATCTTGCGACCGCTAGCGTTCATCGGCGAGACACGCGATGGAAACCATGCCCGAGACGGACATGCCACCTGGCGTCATTCTGAGCTTGCGAAGAATCTCCTGATAGAGGGACATTCATGCTCTTAGCATTCATCGGCGGGGCGCGCGATGGAAGCCATGCCCGGGGACGGACATGCTACTCCGGGACCGGATTATTCGCCCTTACTGACTTCGCTCTGGATTCCCCGCCGAACAACAAGAAATTTCATTCGCTCCGGCTTGAAGCGGTCGATCAGGACGTCGATTGCTTTGTTCACGTGAATGGTGCCGCCACAGTAGAACAAGTCGACGGCCGCGTAACGATGCTCGGGCCATGTGTGGATCGTGTAATGAGACTCCTGGATAATCACCGCTCCTGAAACCCCGTAAGGCTTGAACTCGTGGAACGATTGTGCCACTACCGTCGCTTGGCTTTCGTCGGCGGCGGTGCGCATGACGTTTTCGACCACGGATTCTTGCTTCAAACTTTGTTCTTCGCAGCCGAAGAGCTCGACGAGAAGGTGCGATCCCAGTGAAGGCTCCTCACCCCGATCGTAGCGTATGGCTCCTTCGTCGCGTCCGAGCCAATCTCGGAAGGACTGAAGATCGTCGCACCGGATAAGGGTCCATCCCGACTCGGTGGTTCGTTCCAGAGCCGACGAGCGATCGCTTGACGCGGTTCGCTTTTGAAAGCGCCTTAGCCATGACGGGCGTCCGCTTCGAGTAAGGGGTATGAACGCGGCAACAGCGGCGAAGCTAACGAAAAGGGGGGTTATGGACAATCAAGTTTCCCTCCAATATCCCATGCCGGAACGTTCGGCGACCGCGAACGTGAGAAACCCGACCGAATGACAGAGCTGGGAACAGGCAGCGAGGCAGATGTTGTTAGCCGAGTCTCCTTGGCTGAAGCTGTGAGAAGGATTCCCATAACCCGCGCGGACCGATCCGCATCCTTGAAGAACGCTTAATATCTGTTTCATCTCGACTACATGAACCTGAGAACTCCCAAGCGCGCCTTTGCCACTCTTGGCAACATGGTCATAGAGACGCAAGGCGGGAGTGTACCATCGCGCCCTTCAGAAGTCAATCGTTAAAAGCACTTTTTTGAGGGACAAGTACGGGTGAGGCAAGTAAGCAGCGCGGAGGTTAAATATCGTTATGCAGTCGGGTCTTAAATCTTACTCTCGAAAGTCAGTGCGAGAACTTCGCGCTATATTGGCCGGCGATCCTGTAGTTGCGGCGGAGGAACTTCTGGGAGCTATCCTGGTTCGGGGAAAAATGTCGGCACGCATCGTCGAGCTCGAGGCCTACGATACTCCCAGCGATCTCGGTTGTCACGCCCATCGGGGCAAGACTCCTCGCAACGAGGTCATGTTCGGCGAACCCGGACATGCTTATGTGTACTTCACCTATGGAAACCACTGGATGTTGAACATCGTAGCTCGCGAAGAGGGACGGGCGGGGGCGGTTCTAGTGCGGGCCGCGCAACCCCTTACGGGAATCGAGCAGATGTGGGAGCGCCGTCCAAAAGCTCGCCGGATCGAAGACCTCCTTTCCGGCCCCGGAAAGCTTGCCGCTGCATTCGGAATAACCAAACGCGATAATGGGATCGACCTGCTTAGCCAAACTCCGCTTCATATCGTGGCGGGAGCCAAGCCCTTACGGTGCATTGCCGGAACAAGGATAGGCCTTGCGGTAGGAAAGGGGGATGATCTCCCATGGCGATTTATCGATTCAGATGCATTGCGGTGGGCCTCCAAGCCATGGCCTCGCCCCTAGACCTTAAAAGGCGTGTTCTCCCCCGAATAGCCAGAGAAGGAGTAATCTATCGGCCGACACATGTCCATTCCACAAATTTTGCCGAAGGAGCTTCGCGAAGAGCTTAGGGGAACAAATCCACCCGTCCTTCTCGATGTACGCGAGGGACATGAGCTTGACATTTCCAAGCTCGAATTCCAGCATCATATCCCGATTGGAGAACTTAGCAAGAGATATGAGGAGCTCAGCCCAACAGCCAATATCGTGGTCTATTGCCGGACTGGACACCGAAGCGGTAAAGCCACCGAATTTTTGCTCGGTAAGGGTTTTGAAAACGTTCGAAATCTGGTTGGAGGGATTAATGGATGGGCGGAGGCGGTCGATTCGAGCGTCACCATCTACTAAGATAGACCTGTGAAACATAGCCACCTGACCCATGACGCCCGCAGAGAAATGATTGAGGCTCAGCTCGATCGCTGCAATAATCCCGATCTCGCCGATGTAGTCGAGCGTAACATCGGCACCATTCTCAAGCTCAGAAGGAGAGAAGAGGCATCGCGAGGCTTGGAAGATCGAGTCGCCGACGCCATCACCTGGTTTTCGGGGAGCATGAAGTTTGTTTATCTTCATGCAGTCGTCTTCGCGCTTTGGATCATCATCAATTCAGGGCGCTTTGGAGTTCATCCATTTGATCCCTTTCCTTATAATTTGCTCACCATGACGGTTTCACTCGAGGCGATTTTTCTGTCCACCTTCGTGCTCGTGAGCCAAAACCGAATGGCGGCTACGGCCGACAAGCGTGCCGACCTTGATCTCCAGATCAACCTCCTCGCCGAACACGAGATCACCCGACTCTTAGTCTTGACGGACGCGATAGTGAAGCATCTCGATATCGCGCTTCCCGAAGGGTATGAGCTTGGCGATCTAAGTCAATCGGTGGCTCCGGACACCTTGCTCAAGGAAATTGCCGAGCGCGAGCGCGAATCCCGAGGCTAACAAATTGCCCAGCCTCTATAAGCCAAGTTCAGACCACAACTCGTCGACCTTGTGCTTTACGTCTTCACTCATGACGATTCGCTTAGGATAATCGCGGCTAAAACCATTTTCTCCCGGCCACTTATGGGTGCAATCGAACCCGAGCTTTCCTCCGAAACCTTCCCACTGGGCCGCATGGTCGAGCTGATCGACAGGTCCGCGGGCATGGAGGGCATCGCGGCCGGGATCGCAATTGGCGCCGATCCGGAACACCACCTCGGCAAAGTCTTGAACATCGCAATCCTCATCGAATACGTACACGAACTTAGTAAAAGCGAGGCCGCCGAGCCCCCAGATCGCGTTCATCACCTTGTACGCGTGGCCAGGATATTTCTTTCGGATCGATACGAATGCGAGATTATGGAAGCATGCCTCGACCGGGAGGTTGATATCCACGATCTCCGGCACGGTGAGACGAATCATGGGGAGAAAGATGCGCTCGACCGCCTTACCCATCCAACCATCCTCCATGGGAGGAACGCCGACTATGGTGGCGGGATACACCGGCTTCTCCCGCATAGTCAGGCATGTAACGTGGAAAACAGGAAAATCTGCGGCCAGCGAATAATAACCCGTATGGTCCCCAAAAGGACCTTCAAGCCGACGCTCGGCGGGGTCGACGTAGCCTTCTAGCACCATTTCCGCGTCGGCCGGAACCTTTAGATCGATCGTCTTGGCGGCCACGAGGTCTACGTTTTGGCGACGGAGGAAGCCGGCAAAGAGCATTTCGTCGATACCCGGCGGTAGTGGGGCAAGGGCGCTGAATAGGAGGGCCGGGTCTCCGCCAAGAGCGACCGCGACGTCGAGCCGGTTAGTTTGCACTGATTCCATATGACGCGTGCCAGTCTTGTGCATCTGCCAATGCATTCCGCACGTATTTTTACTATGCACTTGCATCCGGTACATCCCGACATTGCGCTTACCAGTGTTAGGGTCGTGAGTGAAGACCAGAGGGAGGGTGATAAAAGGTCCACCATCTTCCGGCCAACAAGTGAGGATAGGGAGCTTGCCGAGATCGATCTCGCTCTCCCTGAGCACGATTTCCTGGCTTTTTCCGCGTGAGACAGTTTTCGGAGGAATGTTTTTAAGCTCGCCGAAGAGCTTCGGAAGTTTTCGGATAGCTTCGAGAGGGCCGTTTGGGAGTTCTGGCTTTAGAAGATGGTCGATCCGCTCTGCGTGCTCTTCTATGTCGTCGCAGCTGAGGGCGAGAGAGATGCGCCGCCGACTTCCCATCGTGTTGATGGCCACCGGAATATCGTAAGCCATGCTCGATCCGCTAGACCCATTTTGGTGGATCGAAGGCTCCCCGATGACGGCGCTGCGGGGGTTTGGGGAGCCTAACCTTGGTGTAGGTCCAACAACGTTTTCAAAAAAAAGCGCGGGACCGCCGGATTTCATGACTCGATCGGCAATTTCAGTTATTTCCAGCACCGGGCTAATCGGCAAGGATATCGTTTTCAACTCGCCATGGTCGCGCAGCACGTCGAGGAAATGTTGGAAATCGCGATAGGCCATTTTGTTCGAAGATGAGCACGCAACCGTCGGATCAGTCTACGATTGCAACGTTTCCAGCGTCGCTCATGGACTTATTTTTGAACCTATTCTGAAGGAATTTGCGGGCTAGCACTAAAGCTGGCGAAAAAGTACTCCGACAATGGTTATCGAAACATGACCGCATGCGCATCGGTGTATGCCAGGACCCACAGGAGGATAACATTGCCTACTAGCAATACCAAGAATACGACGAACCACTTCCCGATCAACGAAGTCGAGTTCAACAAATGGTTCACTCAGTTCAACAAGACCTTTACGACCTACGCAACGAAGTTTAACTTCACGCCGGTTCAGATTAAGGCTTTCAAGAACGCTTACAATAATTGGAACAAGTACTACCAAGCTTTTCAGAAGGCTCAGATCGCGGCTAACAAGGCTTCGATCAACGTAACCACGAGCCGAAAGTCGGCCGAGACGCTGATGAATAGCTTCTGGTATCGCATTGGCAACAGCACGTCGAACACCGGTCAATTCACGACCCTCGGCATTCCTGCAAAGACGAAGACGAAGACAAAGTCGACGACCAGCAAGGCTTCGACTAGTTCGAAGAGGCGCGTTACCGGTAAGAAGGTCACGACCACTAAGTCGTCCACATCGCCTCGAGCAACCGCCAAGACCATCAAGCCTGTCACCAAGAAAACGGTTTCGACGGCGAAGGTTACCAAGAGCATCGTCCGAAAGCCGGTAAGCAACTCGATTACAAAGTCGACGAGCAAGACAACCAAGCCGGTTTCCTCGATGCGTACGGTGACTCATAACGAGTCTCCGTTTGTTCGCGTTGATTCAAGCGTTCGAGGCAAGATTCAGGTTTACGTGAGCTCGAACGAGAATGGCACGGGCAAGTTCCCGACGTGGTCGAACGGAGTTACGCTCCAGTTCCGCACGAAGAGCGGCCGCTGGCAGACTCTTCCCGTAAGCAACACCAATTGGCCGTTCACCCACGTGGTCGGCAACGCTAAGACTGGTCCTTTCCAGTACCGTGCGGCGTACACTTTTGGCAAGGGCAAGTTCGGTCCTTGGAGCAACGCCAGTTTCGGAGTTTCGAAGGCAGCTTAACCCCCAAAAGGTTTTGCGCTTTCTCGAAGCCTCGCCTTTATCGGCGGGGCTTCTTTATTGTCGATACCACTGGGCGGACGTCGCGTTATCGCTGGGCTTTTGCTTGGGGCTCTGGGCCGGTGGCGGCCCTTCGTTGGTTTTCTTCATCTTGGGGTTAACGTTGGACGAAGTCACATTGCCGAGCGTCTTATCGAGGCTTTCTTTGGCTTTGTCGGCTAGCCCGGTCTGGTCCTCGGGATGTTGGTCTCCGGCGAGCGGAGTTTCCGAGCCAGGCCTGGGAGCGCCCAAACCGTTCATCAGAGCCACGCAACCAACCAGTACGATCAAAATGGCTATCAAAACAAAAGGAATTTTACGTTTTCGCATGGGGACCCTTGCTCATTATAGCAATCTCTGTCAGGCTATAAAGTATCAGTGACGGTTTGACCTCGGGAAGTTCAATTGCCATCGACGCACGCCTGGTAGAGGGCCAGTCTGGCGGCGATTCCACGTATTGGACCGGGTTAGTTCGAGGTCTCACTCAAGTCGACTCCGAGTTTCAATTTCTACTTATATCCAACCGATCTCGGCCCGCAGGAATTCCCGATTGCGCTCGACTTCGCTGGATTCGCGTAAGCTCGCGATCCTCTCGCTGGTGGAGCTTGGTTCAGTTCCCCTTGGCTGCTCGGCGTTTCCGCGCTCGCGGAATTCACACGCAATATTCTCTGAGCCCGCTCGCCGGGCGAAGGGGAATCACTACAATTCACGACGTTTCGTTCTTCATCGAACCACGTTGGTTCAAGCTTCGAGATGGGTGGCTCCTCAGAAGAAGCGTTCCTTCTTCCGCTCGGCGGGCGGCGCAAGTCATTACGGTGTCCGAAGCCTCTAAGTCTGAGCTGGTTCGTTGCCTCGGAATCGATGCCGGGCGGGTTTCCGTGACCCCTCTCGCTCCGGGTCCGAACATTTACCCATTAAGTTCTTCGGAAGCCGCACAAGAATTAAGCGCCCTTCATGTTACAACTCCAATCATGTTGACCGCGGGAACCCGTTCGCCTCGGAAAAACATGGGCTTAGCCATCGAAATGATGAACCACCTGCCCAAGCATTTTCCTCACAAGCTGATCTTGGCCGGGCGTTTTGATTGGGGGCCAGAGCTTTTGACTTCGCGAGTGAGCGCCTTGGGATATGTGTCGGACAGGGCCTTGAGCGCGCTGTATTCGACCGCCGACCTTTACGTCGCACCCAGCCTACATGAGGGATTCGGCATTCCGGTGCTAGAGGCATTCGTTTGTCAGTGTCCAGTTTTGTGCAGCTCCGGAGGCGCACTGCCGGAAGTCGCGGGCGGAGCCGCCGTTGTCGAGCAGAGCTGGGCCCCGGCTCAATGGGCTGAGACCGCCTCCACGCTCCTCGATGATTCCGGTACATTAGAAGCGATGCGACAGAGGGGTTTGGAGCGGAGCGCGCACTTTTCTTGGCCAAGAACTGCCGAAATGACCCTTGATGTTTATCGGAGGGTGGCATTTGATTGAGCCTGAGATGTTGAAGCTATTGGCCTGTCCTCGCTGTGATTCTCGGCCCCCGTTCGAACTACGGGGAAGTCTGCTGGTTTGCGAGGAGTGCGGATGGGGCTATCGAATTGTGGACGGCATTCCTCATTTGCTTTTGGAAGAGGCCATTGCCCCCGACGTGCAGGAGGATATGAGTATTGAGCCAAACGCTTAAGATATTGGTATTGCATGGGCCCAATCTAAATTTGACCGGATTTCGCGAACCGGACCTCTATGGCAAAAAACCTCTCGAAGACATCGACGCCGAGCTCACTCAAGCCGCGTCTCGAATGAACGTCGAATTGAGAATCTTGCAATCTAATCATGAGGGAGTTTTGATCGATACGATCCAAGAGCATCGTCGCTGGGCGGATGCCGTCATCATCAATCCCGGAGCCTTGACACATAGTTCGTATGCATTGCGAGATGCTCTGGTAAGCGTGCGCCTACCGGTCGTCGAGGTCCACCTCAGCAACGTGCATGCTCGAGAGGATTTTCGCCGCCATTCCGTCATCGCTCCGATCTCCGTTGGCCAGGTCGTCGGATTTGGAGGATACGGCTATGTATTGGCTGTGGAAGCCATTTTGAATCTTCAAAAGGAGATTGTCTAATCGAAAACGTTTCGAGGCTGCGAAAGGAAATGGCGAAGCAGCATATTGGTGCGCTGCTCGTCAGCGATATGGACAATGTTCAGTGGCTGACCGGGTTCACCGGGACTTTCGGAGCGGTGATCTTGACCGAGAGTCTCGGAGAGTTCATCACCGATAGTCGATACACGCTTCAGGCAAGGGAGCAAGTCGAGGGACTCGAAGTTTTCACCTTTGGAAGTCCTATGACGAGCGCCGAGTTCCTCGCCGAGCGCTTGTTGAAAATGGAAATCGGGCAAGTTAGCTTCGAGCGATCGATTTCGTTCGACACCTGGGAGAACTGGAAATCGAAGATGGCGGGCGTACAACTAGCTCCCGCGCCCGACCTCATAACTCCTTTGAGAATGATCAAGACCCCAGAGGAAATCGCAAAAATCCGAAATGCTTGTGCACTTGCCGACGCTTGCCTGGTCCACATCGAGCGGATGATCCAAATTGGGGTTGCCGAGTACGACATCGGTCTCGAAATCGAGTTTTTCTTTCGGCGCAATAAGGCGGAAATCGCTTTCCCTCCCATCGTCGCGAGCGGGGAAAACAGTGCTCGACCTCATGCGCGAGCGACCGAGCGGAAGTTACAGCGAGGAGACTTTTTGACTCTCGATTTCGGCTGCAAGCTCGACGGATACAACAGCGACATCACCCGCACCTTCGTGATCGGCGAAGCATCGGACCGCCATAAAGCTGTTTACGAGCGCGTGCTTGAAGCGCAAAAGGCGTCGATCGACGCGATCCGTCCCGGGGCGAACGGCAAAGATATCGACCGCTTGGCGCGAGATATTCTCAACAAGGACGATCTCGCCCAATACTTCGGGCATGGCTTGGGCCACGGCCTGGGAAAAACCGTGCACGACAGCGGACGCCTTAACGCCACTACCAATGTCCGAATCGAGCCTGGCCAAGTTTGGACGGTGGAGCCCGGTGTATATATCGAAGGATTCGGCGGGGTTCGAATCGAGGACGACGTGGCCGTCAACGAGCAGGGCGTGGAGGTTCTAACCAAGTCTCCAAAATCGCTCAAGATTCTGGGTTAACGACCACAATGCAGCCAATGCTCACCCTCGACGCCGTTTCGCTTTTGCCGGCTGGGGCAACCTTAACCTTGGCCGTTCACCCGGGAGACTCCTTTGCCGTCATGGGACGCTCGAGCAGCGGAAAAAGCGACTTCACCCTCTGTGCCATAGGCCGTCAGCGGTTTAAGAGAGGCAAAGCAAGCCTAGAGTCGGCGGTGGTGGCGGCGGGCCTCGAAGGCGCTTCGAAACGGACCACGCCTTTGCTTCTCGCCAAGCGTCTCGCGGGCCGAGACTCGGCGGAGCAGATGACCGAGGCGCTTTCAGTGTGTGGCCTTTGGGATCAGCGCCGGGAGCCGTTATCTTCACTTTCTCCGGCTCTTCGAGCAGCGGCCGAGCTTCTTCCCTGCGTTCTCGCTCGGCAGGCCTTGGTGGTGATCGACGGACAGCTCGATGGTCTGGATCGCTGGGCGCTCGCCAGCGTGCTGGAAGCCTTGCGAGATCGGACCGCCGAGGGTTGCGCCCTCTGGGCGGTCAGCAATCGGGAATCGGTCGCGGAAGCGCTGCACTCTCTCATTATTCTCCGGCAGAGGGAGGTTCGGTATGCTGGAACGCTCTCCGAGCTTCTTTCTCGGACCGGGCCTGCGGAAATCCTGGTCGAGACTTCGGATCGGTCCGCCGCCGCCGCCGTATCCGACCCTTTCTCGCTCAGTGTCAGCGAGCATGAGAGTGGCCTTGTGGTCAAAGCCCCGAGCGGTCAAGCGGCGGCGGCTAGGCTCTTGCTGGAAGGGTATGGCTCCGTCCGGGCCCTAGTCCTCAAGCAACCAAGGCTTGGCGATGCTTTGGATTCTTTCGGCTAGGCCGCACTTTGCTGCGCTGGTACAAGTCATCCTGAACGCTTTGAAGGATGATCTCCGCCAAAGCCCGCAACGGTAACAGAGATTCTTCGCAGGCTCAGAATGACGATGCCGGTCATCCTGAACGAAGTGAAGGATCTCGGTCAATAGCCTCGATTTAATCGATCCGTTCCGCGATAGAGGCATGCTCTCTGCCGTTGATAATCCCATTCCCGACGATCGGACCACTGTTGCTTATGCCGAATGCGTTGATGAACGACCAGCCACGAGAACGCCTCGAGCAAGTCTTTGAGATCGTGCAAGCGTACAAAGCAACAGAGCCGCTCTTAAAGGACCCAACAGGTTTCTCACACCTCAGAACGCGAGCGTTCTTCGAACCGGACGACCAAGGTTCCGTAAAACCCCTCGCTAAGCTTTTTCGGACGCAGTCTTCACAAAACCCAGAAACTCGGGCACGCTCACTACGCCAACGAAACGTGCCAGTTCGGCACCATCGGGCTTCATGAAAACGACGGCGGGGATGCCGCTAACCTTGTATTTCTCGGCCAGCTTCGCTCCTGCCGGAGAGTCGACGTCGGCCTTGAAAGCGGAAAGCTGCCCCATCCGCTGGACCACGTCGGGGTCGGATAAAGTGGTCTCCTCCAGTTCATGGCAAGGTCCGCACCAATCGGCGTAAAACTTGACCATCACGAGCTGGTTCTTAGCCTTTGCCTGTTCGACGGCCGACGCAAAAGTAGGCGCCCAGGCGATTTTCGACCCCTTGTGGCCGCATCCCAGGACCGCGAGAGCCAGCACGCCAACCGCGAGAAGTCGAATCAGATTCTGCATCACTGCTTTACTTACGTTAGAGAAGCTCGTTAATGATATTTTCCAGCAGTTCCTGGCGGCCCGAACGTCGCCTAGGTTCGCCCCTATCCCGAACTAGCGCTTCGCAATCCTTCAGAGATACCGAGCCTGAAAGCTGCTTTCCGAGGGGCTCGCCCCAACCCTCGTATCGATCTCTGACGAACCGTTCGAGCCGCCCATCTTGTCGGATTCGATCAGCGACTTCCAAGCCCCGAGCAAATGCGTCCATGCCACCGATATGGGCATAAAAGAGATCGATGGGCTCGTGCGACTGGCGGCGCACTTTGGCGTCGAAATTAAGGCCGCCGGTCGAGAAGCCTCCCATTGCCAGGATCTCGAGCATGATCGTGCTCGTGAGGTAAATGTTGGTTGGAAATTGGTCGGTGTCCCAACCGAGCAGCTCGTCGCCCGCATTCGCATCCACCGATCCCAGCGCACCGGCATGGCGGGCGACCTGCAGCTCATGCTGGATGCTGTGGCCCGCCAACGTCGCGTGATTGGTTTCCAAATTCAGTTTGAAGTGCTCGAGAAGGTTGAACTCACGGAGGAAATTCAGGCAGGCTTCGGCGCCGGAATCATACTGATGCTTGGTCGGCTCACAGGGTTTCGGTTCGATGTAAAACTGCCCGGCAAAACCGATCTCCTTTTTATATTCGACGGCCATAGCAAGAAATCGGGCGAGCTGTTCCCTCTCCCGCTGCATGTCGGTGTTCCACAGGGTTTCGTATCCTTCTCGACCTCCCCAAAAGGTATATCCAAGGCCACCGAGTTCGTTTGTCGCGTCGAGGGCTTGTTTCACTTGGGCGGCGGCATAGGCGAAAACGTGCGGATCGGGGTTGGTGGCCGCCCCTGATTGATAGCGCGGGTGGCTGAACAGATTGGCGGTCCCCCAAAGCAGCGCCACGCCGGTTTCGGCTTGTTTTTGCTTGGCCCTTGCCACCATCTGCTGCAAATTCCGCTCAGATTCGGCGAAGGAATTACCTTCGGGAGCTAGATCGCGGTCATGGAAAGTCCAGAAGCCAACGCCTAGCTTGTGAAAGAATTCAAACGCCGCGTCAAGGGTCTGATGCGCGGCCGATATCGGTTCGTCGGCATGCAGCCAAGGCTTAAGCATCGTGGGAGCACCGAATGGATCGCTCCCCGTCCCCATGAATGTGTGCCAATAGCAAACCGCGAACCTCAGGTGATCGGCCATCGTCTTGCCCACCACTTCCTTCCGAGCGTCATATCTCTTGAAAGCGAGCGGGTTTCTGCTCTTGATGCCCTCGTAGGCAATAGGTTGCTGCACCTCGGGGAAATACACCACAAAGTCCATTGTAGACAACCGGGGCAAAGAGAAGGCGGCTGCACAAGGCAGCCGCCGGTTGCTCATTCTCGATTGATTTACGGAGTGATCGTCCAGATGGTCTGATCGAGGAAAGACCGCCAGGTACTGGTGAAGATAGGCCCGTCTGCGCGAACCCGCACTCGGCTACGGATAGCCTTTGTGCCGGTTTGGATAAAGCGGTTGGGACTCGCTCCATTGACCGTAACCACCGAATCGGTGGTAGTAGCTGTTCGCGTATCTTCCAGCTCATAGGACCCGGCCACGAAGTCGAAGAGATCGATCCGCTGGGTGAGGCCCGTGATGGAAACATGATTCTCGACCTTAGAGGTGAGAGCACTTGCCGTCTGCGTTGGAGATGTGGCGTCCACAATAACGGTAACCGGTGATTCCGTGCGAAGCGCGGTCACACCATTGCGCACGACCAAGTAGTTGTCGTCGCTGGCGGCCAGGCTGGCCAGATTGCCGCTCTCCTGAACGCCGCGGAAAACCGTAAAGCTCGTCGGCGCCACCGTCGATGACCCTCCTCCCAGCGTCACATATTGATTGTTCGGCACGATGGAAAAGTCCACTGCGCGAGGCTCGCCGAGGTTGGAGCCCCCGCCCATCCCTTCCAATACCTGATTGGAAAGAAAATCGTGGCCGCCGCCGTTAATGAACGTGCAAATCTTGATCGCCCCGGTGGGGTTTCCGATCTGGACGAGCGGAATGCGCCACTCGACGCCGGTGGTCACTCCCGCGCCGCCGCCAGCCACAAAGTCCGTGCCGGCGACGACGCCAGCGGTGTTGCTATTGTTGATGGTGCAGCGCACGTCGTTGGGGTTGTTTCCACCAGTAACGGTGCCATCGGTGGCCGCGTTTCCTTGGCCCAGATAGTAGCCCACGCCCCCGTCGACCACTTTTTTCACTTCGGAAAAATTGGCGTACAAGGCGAAGGTGCCGCCGCCGCAAGTCATGCCGAACCAATAATCGGCGTCGAATCCGGTGTCGAATCTCAAGCCATTTCCTGTACCTTCATCGCTCATTCGATCCAGGGCGTGAAAGTCCACATCGGGGTAGCCACCGAGCAGGCGATTGTGCCCCCCGGTTTGGCAATCGATGAAAAGCTCGAGCTTATTGAAGTTTGATTCGAGGTTGCCGGTCAAGAACACGTAAAGATAAGTGCCGTCGTTCTTGGCGTAAATCCCGTCCGCTTCAGAGCCGTTGGCCACGTCGATCATGCCTAGGTTGCTATCGCCGAATTGGGTTTGGGTGTTTTGGATCGCTAATGGCGAGCCATAAAAGTTCGAGTCGAGTGTGCCACTGATGGCATGTTGAGCGCTTGCCGCTCCTGCCAGAGCGCTGAGAATAAATAGGCCCGCAAAAGGCTTGATGTAACACTTCATTGTTTCTCCTCCCGATTCCGATAGGATCGTAGAATCAGTTCGCCGGCCAGCCTCTGCGCTCGCCGCCCATGCTCAGAATTTGCGTTGTGAATACGAATTCTTAACCTATTCTAACACAGAAAAGATGGAATGCCAAACGGAAAGTGCGCAGATTCTTCAGGCAAAAATACTAGAGTTTTTGGAGAACACCGCATGCTGGATTCTGTGCAAGGCTACACACCTTCCAGAGTAAAGAGCCGCGCCCGTAAGGACGCAGCTCGCTGTAACTTCCCTATGGAGCGATTCGCCAGACCGCTTGGTCGATCGATGCTCGCCACGAGCTCGTTAAGGCGGGCCCATCAAAACGGAACCTCGCCCTCGCCCGGATGGCCTGGGAGCCCGGTTCGATGAAGCGGGAGTTATTGGCGCCGATGTTCACAGTGGTAACCATGTCGGCATTCGGCGACGCAGGCCTCGTGTCCACCAGTTCAAATGTCGCACCGGCGAAGTCATAGAGGTCGATTCTCTGAGTCAAGCCTTGAATGCTCGTCTGCGCTTCCAGTCTATAGCTGAACGAGCCTGGGCTGGGTAGCGGTGAGAAAGAATCGAAGACCACCGTGATCGGAGATTCGCTTGGGAATGCAACTGCCCCGTTGGCCACCGTGAGGCGCGAATCATCGCTTCGATAAGTGTCTCTGAGGTTGCCCGACACGAGGGAGCCCCTTTGAATCGTGAGCTTGCGCGCCCCGACCTCAGGGTCCATGATCCGGTTGGTGAAGATGTCGGGATCGCCGTTTTGCGTCGAAAGGTAGCACGGATAGCACCAGTTACCGCCTTGCGCAAGCGCGTTGTAGTCGCCAAGGAACTGTTGCGAGCGGCTGAGGCCGTCGTTGAAGCAGTTCCACGAGTTTGGTGTGAGTCTGAACTCTGTCCAAGTCTGTCCGCCGTCGTCGCTATACCCGAAGTAATTGTCGAAGAAGCCGTTTGTGTTCGCCGTGGAGTCGTTCTGCACGGTATTGCGAGAATCCCACCATGTCACGTTCAGCCGGCCCTTGTAGTCCACTTCCAGCCAGGGGAAGAACTGGTCTCCCGGTGGGGTGGCATCCTGATTGATGATATGAGGCGTGGACCAGGTGAGGCCCGTATCGGTGGACTTGGTCAGATACAGATCGACGTTGCGGTTACCGCCCACGATGTTGGTGGTATCGAAGTAAATGGCGTAGAGCACGCCGGTTACTGGGTCTACCGCCAACGTGTTCATGGGCGGAACGCGGAAGTTGCCGGGGAATCGTGAGCCGTCCTGAGTGCCCCAAGTGTCCATGCGAGTCGCGATGCGGACCGTAGTAAAGGTGCGGCCGCCGTCCGTGCTGCGCTTGAGCCAGTGGCCTGTGCCGAAGTCCCAGTAGCTGATGTAAAGGTTGCCTTCCGGCCCCACTCTGGGCAGGAATCCGATGCCCGAGGCGAGTCCAACCGGCGTGGACCAAGTCGCTCCCATGTCCTCCGAGCGGATGCTTCCAAGGTTAAACGCGATGTAGACGTTGGTGTTGTTGGGATCGCCGGGTCGAGGCCCCGCGCCCATCCAGCATTTGTCGTCGCCGCTGCCTCGGTGAGCCATGACAGATGCCTGGAACGCGTTCGCTCCGGGATCTTTCTTGGCCACGTAAATGCCGCCATTTCCGGCGAAGGAGATCGCGGCGACCCAAAGCGTGCCCGTCCGATTGTCGTAGGCGGTCATAGGATCGCCCTCGACGTTCGACTGATTTGCGGCGGGCGGACGCACGAGGAAATCGACCCAACTCGCGCCGTTGTTATTGCTCACCGCGACGCCCATGTTGATGATTTCGTTGGCGATGGAGGTGCTTCGACGCCAGTCGTTCCAGGTGCCGACGATCTCCTTGCCAGAAGGATCGAAAGACGCGGCCGAAGATTCGTTGGCGGCCCAAGTCGTTCCCGCTACGTCGATTCGTATTTGCGGACCGATGATCGGATCTTCCGCGAATGCGGCCACCGAGACCGCTATGAATGCAAATAAGGTTATTTTTTTCATATGAGTAAACCCAGGGCCTAGCGCTTCGCCGGCTCCTTCATCTGAGCGGCGAGCAACTCGCGGAATTGAGGAGGAACGGTTTGCCCAATGGCTTCCGCTCGGTGGGTGTAGAGCCATGCGTCGGCATATCTTTCGAGATAGTACGATGCGACGGCGATGCGTACATTCGTCTCCGCTCGGCTGGGATTGGTCCGAAGCACCGACTTCCACTCGGCGATCGCCTCGTCCAACTTGCCATCCATTTGGTTAAGCATCCCGAGTTGATAGTGCGCATTAGCGAATTTCGGATCGAAAGACACCGCCGTCGACATCGCCGCTCGCGCCTTTTCGGTTTCGCCCTTGGTGATCAGAGCTCGGCCGAGTCCTTCATAAGGATGGGCGTTCTCGGGGCGCATGACGATTGCCTTCGTAAATGCAGCGAGAGCGGCCACGCTGTCGTTCCTTTGAAGAAGGTTTTCTGCGACGGCAGCCTGATGATCGGATTCAACAAGGGTGGTTCTCGGGGAGATCGCCGCCGCTTCTTTTTGGTCGATTGTTACCGCTCGTTCGGTAAAGGTAAGCCCGCGCAATGCTTGCCTAACGCGCTCCTCGTCGTAACGCTCCATCGGGTTGGCGCTTCCGCTGCGTTGCGGTGCGCTCGCCTTCGCGGTTTGCGACCGGGCGGGAGAGCAGCCGGAGTCGATCATGCCGACACAAGCGGCAAGACCTATCAGCAAATAAATTTTCATGTTGGCCTCGTGGTTAATTTTTGGGATAGCCCGATTCACTGTAACACAGAATTGAGGAAATGTGGTGCACAGAGCTCTTTGTGCATATGACATATTTCCGGAAGCGTGAGAAGACGCTCCAGCCCTTCATAATGTTAAGCATGATCGCGTTGCTCGCCGCCCTTTTCGCAGTTTCCCCCGTCCAGGTCACGCCGATGAGCTTCGCGGAAGCGCGCGAACCCCAAGCCGCCATCGACCGAGACCATCGGATTTACATCGCTTACGGCATGGGCGATGCGCTCTACCTTTCGGCGTCCCAAGACGAAGGGGCCACCTTCCAAGCGCCGATAAAAGTCGCCCAGGCGGGCAAGCTCGCGCTCGGCATGCGCAGGGGGCCACGCATCGCCGCTTACGATGGAATCCTCACCATAACCGCAACTTACGCGAGGCTGGGAGGCGGGCGAGACGGTGATCTTGTCGCGTTTCGATCCCCGGATCGCGGCCTCACCTGGACGGGCCCGGTGCGCGTGAACGACGTCGAAGGCTCGGCCCGAGAAGGTTTGCACGCGATGGCGGTGGGGCCGAGTGGCGAGCTCGCATGCTCCTGGCTCGATCTCCGCAGCAAAGGAACCAAGCTCTACGTCGCCACTTCGAAGGATGGGGGCGCGAGCTGGTCGAAGAACCGCCTAGCTTACGCTTCCCCGAGCGGCTCCATTTGCGAGTGTTGCCATCCTTCCCTCGCATTCGACGGGAAAAGCAAGTTGTTCGTTATGTTCAGGAACTCCGTCTCGGGCGCGCGGGACATGTATTTGGCCACCTCCGGCGATGGGGGGCGCACCTTTTCCCCCGCATCCAAGCTCGGCGAAGGCACATGGAGGCTCGACGCTTGCCCTATGGACGGAGGCGCCCTGGATATCGCCCCGAACGGCGACGTGAAGACATTTTGGAGACGAGAAGGCACGCTTTACGCCTGCTCGCCGGGCGCTCCCGAGAGGATGATCGCGGAAGGTAAGCAAGGCTGGGTCGCCGCCTCCGACAAGGGCGACTTTCTCGCTTGGACGGAAGGCCGCCGCATCCTCGCAAGCACCCCATCGGAGCGTGTTATCGAACTGAGCGAGCAGGGAAACGACGCCGTCTTGGCCGCCTCCCCGGATCGAAAGCTCATTCTCGCCGCGTGGGCGGAAGCAGGCATCAAAAGTGCAGTCCTGAGGCGATGATCATGGAGGAACGTTGAGGCATTTTGCCTTTTGAGGAGGTCATGGGGGATCTGGGAGCCCGAATGCCTCAACCCATCTGTTGCAAATCGCTTTGGCCAGCCTCGCGCCCTCGGGTTGAGGCTAACTGGTCCTTCGGCTTCCATTCGAGCTTATCCCGTGCATGCGCCTCGCCGTCCTGAATAGGCTCTCCAGCGCGCCTTCGCTGAAAACGCCGCATCCTGAGCTCGCATTGTGCGCTGTACCGTTGCCGATGCCTCTAGGCGGTGGAGGAATGGAATGCCAACAGCCTTTGCTAAGTTTTTTGCGAAAAGGGAAATTTACTGATACAATGCACTTGCGCTAGTAGGAGTCTCGATGAAGATGCCCTCTTTACGATTCGTGTTTCTCGCGGCCGCCCTCTCGACAGCCGCACCGTCGCCCGGAGTCGAGATCGAATCCTACTTGACCGGAAACTTCGGTGCCGACGGGACGGCCAGCAACAGCCCTGAGTTCCAAAATCATTACGTTGGCAACACGTTCGTCGGGATGACGCCGACACCCGAGAGGCGCAACTTCTTCCTCTTCGACGTGTCGGGGGCGACCGACTTCATCGCCTCCGCCAAGCTAAAGGTTTATGTGCCGATCTTTCCACCGGACGGTGGCCCCGGCTATATCAGCCCCGACCCCACGGAGGATTACCTTGTGACCTCGACGCCGTTTTCACCTGAAGCGATCGCCATGCCGGAGATCCCGCCCGAGCTTGGCATGCTGATGTGGGCTACGTTCGGCACGGGCATGCCGTACGGCCTGGTCAGTGCGTCGATTGATTCCATGGGCCTGGACTTGGCGATAGACCTCAGCGCGGCAGCTCTAGCGACTTTAAATACGGCCCGCCTTGGGTCGGGAAAGTGGGCTGCGACGGGCCGGTTGACGACCCTCGCCGGCCACCCGCCGCTTACGGACCAGTTGCTGTTCTCGTTTACTGATCCGACTGGGCTCTTGGCCCCTCCCACACCGTACCCGCGCTTGGAGTATGAGGTAGTTCCGGAACCAGCCGGGTTGATTGCCATGTTTGTTGGAACATTGGGACTATTGCGACGACGCTCGCAATGAGGAGGCCATGCGTGAGCTAGGTCGAACGTGGAGAAATCGCCAGCTCCAAGCGCTGGCAACCTGCCGCTAGTCAAACCGGGAGGCTATTAGGGGTCGAACATGCCAACTCTGTTTTCGTAGATCCTCATCACGATCGGACTCGAACTCCCGACGAGACAATCACTGGGATTTCTGATATCGATGTCGGGGCTGCCAGTAAAGTGTATACGCGGAAACGCGAGGAAGGCGAGTAGCGTTCGGCATGGCCGGACCGCAGTCGACAACGAAGAGCCTTCCGTCATCCTGAGCTTGCGAAGGATCTCGGTTTGAATCGCCCGCTTCTCTCGATCTCCATCTCGATCTGAATCGCAAGGTAACGCATCGTTCCTTCGCACGTTGCAACCCTGAGGAGCGAATATGCGACTTTTGATTTGTTTTTTTGCTTTTGTTTTGGGAACGGCGGCGTTTGGGCAGCACTATTTTCCGATCTTTCGTTTCGACCTTCCAACCGGTTTTCACGCTAACGCGGTGAACCGAAGCGGAGTGGTGGGAGGCTACTACAGCGTAAACGGCAATGGTGGCCCCGCCCTTGCCACCGTCGCTGGACTGCAGATTTTGCCGGGCGGCCCCGGTGAGGTGCTCGCTCTGAACAACTCGGGTGTCGCGGCAGGAAGGGTTAGTCGCATGGGATCTACGGCGGCCTACTGGTTTAATGGCGAGTTCCATGAAATCGGCCGGTTGGAAGGCGGTGCGAAAGCCAGGCGCTCGCCGTCAATGAGTCCGGCACCATCGTCGGCTATTCCCAAAATGAGTTCCGACAGGACGAGCCGATTCGGTTTCAAGCCGGCCAACTGCGAGGTTTAGGCTTTCCGGCTGGTTATATATGGGGCCATGCCACCGACATCAACGACGATGGCGTGATTGTGGGAGACATTTCATCGGGCGTCACCCGTGTCAGCCACGCATTTATCTGGAGAGAGTCCACCGGCTACCAAATTCTCGGTGAAGTGCCGGGTAACCCTATATCTCTAGCCATCGACAACAGTGGGACCATTGTAGGCGATACCTATATCAACGGCGTCGAGAACGGATTTAGTTGGCAGGCCGGCACGGTTAGACTTTGGCCACGACTCATTCCAAGTCGGATCCTCGAGAACGGGCAGTTCGCGGGCCACGGTCTCCTTTGGGTTGGCGGCGAACCTCAACATCTCCGAGACAACCTGATCGTTTCCCCGAGAAACTGGACCGGGGACGTGTACGTGCTGGCGGAAAACGGCAACCTGCTTGCCATCGGCACCGCAAACGACAACCCAAAGACGACGGTCTACGAGCTGAAACTTCTACAGTCGAAATATCGCGCAATTCGTTTACACGGTGAAGCCTTCGACGTGATCGATTCCGGCCTATGCGCCGGCGTATCTCAATTTCATGTCACTAAGAGACCGTTCTACACATATATTGCCTCCCTACTGAGTGAAAGCGGCGACCAAATCCTGCCCGATTATCACCTCGGATCGGGGGCGAACAGCTTGAACGATTTCGGAATGGCTGTCGGTGAAATAAACCTGAGTCGCGACACCTGGCACGCCTGCTTCTGGCGAGGGGGCGTTTTAACCGATATCGGGGATTTGGGGGGCCCAACAGCGGCGGCGGGCCGGGTCAACAATGCCGGTCTCATCGCAGGAGAATCAGAATTGACAGAGCTTGTCGGCGCTTACCACAAAAGACACGCGTTCCTCTACTCGAACGGGGTAATGCGAGACCTTGGAGAGCCGGCGGGACTGCCGTTTACCATCCTAAGCGACATGGATCAACAGGGCAAACTCCTTTGCCGAGGCTATCCCGCCGCTTACACCTACCCCCGCGCGTTCTTTTGGACGGAGCAAGCAGGGTTCGAGGAGATCGTCACCGGATCGAGATACACCAACGCTTTGGGAATGAACGATCAAGGTCTAGTCGTCGGACAAGTTGCGGAAGGACCTTTTGTGTGGCAGAACGGGCAAACAGCGATCCTCCCTGGGCCCCCGTGACCTGGCGCCTAGCGCTATCAACAACAAGGGCACGATCGTTGGCAACTCGTACCACAACCCGCATGGCGTCATTTGGTTGGACGGAGTCTTGTACTACCTCGACGAGTTCACCGCGTTCGGTAGTCGCCACGTAAGTGCGGCGTATGGCATCAGCGAGTCCGGCAACATAGCAGCCGATAACGTACTGCTTATCCCTCTTTAGCGCCGGGCTCGCCATGCTGCCCGAGCGCTTTAGCTCCTAATGGGGCTTTCGCTCCTGAACACTTAGCTCGAAGCCCGTCGCTAATGAGGTGGCGGCAGCCTTGATGCCGGCTGCATCCAACCCGCAATCTCTTCGAATGAGCGGCTGGGCGCCATGCTCGACAAACCGATCTGGGAGGGCGAGAATCTGGTGAGGCAATCCCCCCAGCCCCCGCTGAGCTAGAGCATCCGCCACCATCTGCCCGAAGCCACCATTTCGCACATTTTCCTCGATAGAAATCCATTTTCCTGTCCGGCTCGCCGCTTGGGCGAGGCATTCTACATCCAGAGGCTTGATGAAACGAGCGTTGACCACCGTGCTCGCGATGCCTTCCTCCGCCAATTGGGCTGCCGCCTCGTAGGCGACGCTCACCATCGAGCCCACGGCAAAGATCGCCAAGTCCCCCCCGCTACGGAGAACCTCGGCTTTGCCGTACTGGATCGCCGACCGGACCTCGGGAAGACGGTCATCGCTGCTTCCTCTGGGATAACGAACGGCAATCGGGCTAGCGTCAAATCCTGCCATGAATTGCACCATTTCCCGGAGCTCGGTGGTATCGCGGGGAGCGAGCAAACTCATGTTTGGGATGCACGCCAAAAAGCTGATGTCGAATGCCCCATGATGGGTGGGTCCGTCGTCTCCCACCAGGCCGGCACGATCCATAAAAAACCGAACCGGCAGGTTCTGGATGCACACATCGTGAAGTACCTGGTCGAAGCCGCGCTGCAAGAAAGTGGAGTAGATAGCGCAAAAAGGCTTCAGCCCGCCCGCCGCCAGACCCGCCGCAAAAGTAACCGCATGCTGCTCGGCAATGCCGACATCGTAAAATCGTTCGGGCAGGGTCTTTGCGAACTGGTTGAGGCCGGTCCCATCCGGCATCGCCGCCGTAATGGCAACGATCTTCTCATCGGCGTTCGCGCATTCGATTGCCGCCGCCCCAAACGCTTGGGTGTAGGTGGTCGGCCCCCCCGACCGGGCCAATTCGTTGGACTCCAAGTCGAAGGGCACCACCCCGTGCCACTTCCGCGAGTCTTCCTCTGCGACCTCATAGCCTTTGCCCTTTACCGTTATCGCATGGACAAAGAGAGGGCCTTTAAGGTCTCGTACATTGCGAAAAATTTCGAGCAGAGCATCGAGATCGTGGCCGTCGATAGGGCCGATATATTCGAAACCCATTTCCTCGAAAATCGTCCCCGTTTCTTCGGGCGCGAAGTAATGGGTCAAGCCGTGGCGAAGGCCGGCGGCGACCCGGGTCATCGGCGAGGGAAGCCGCTGAACGACGTCCTTCGCTCGCTGGGCGAGGTCCTGGATAAACGGGCGAGAGCGGAGCCGCGTGAAATAGCTGGTCAAGGCGCCGACGTTGGGAGCGATGGACATCCTGTTGTCGTTTAAGACCACCGTGATATCCGTGTTGAGCTCGCCGGCATGGTTCAAGGCTTCCCAGCTCATACCGCTGCAGATGGCCGCGTCGCCGGTGATCGCGGCTACTCGCTCGGTGGTTCCGAGCCGATCTCGGGCGGCCGCAAATCCGAGGGCGGCCGAAATGGCGGTTCCCGCGTGCCCCGCTCCGAAAATATCGAGGGGATGCTCCTCGCGTCGCAAAAAACCGCTCATGCCTTTGTATTTCCGGAGCGACTCGAAGCGATCTGCCCGCCCGGTCAGCAACTTGTGCGGATAAGCTTGATGGCCGGTATCCCAAACGACCTTGTCGGGCGGAATGTCGAAGGCCGCATACATCGCCACCGTGAGCTCGACCGTGCCCAAATTGGAGCTGAAGTGCCCGCCCGTTTTGCTTACATTGTCGAGGATCGTCCGCCGGACTTCTTGGGCAAGCTCATGAAGCTCTTTATCCGAAAGCCGATGGAGATCGCGCGGCTCGATGATCGACTGAAGATGTTGGTGGGGTTCGTTGGTCAAAATCGTCGCCCTATCTTATCCTACGGTAGGTCCTGCGTTTGTAATTCGGGAGCCCTACCCTTTGTTTCCGCCCTTTGCGAAAGAAACGCGCTCCCTACGACCAACGTTCCGCAAGCAGATCGGCAATCGCCTCCAGCATTTTTTCGTCCGACTCGTCGAACGCCCCTACCGAATGTCCGTCGATGTCGATTTGACCAACCACTTGGCTTCCCCGACGAATGAGCACCACGATCTCGCTCCTCGTGTCCAGGCTACAAGCAAGATAATTATCGAGCTTACGAACATCTTCGATCACTTGATTGCGCCCCTCCGACACGGCGGTCCCGCACACCCCTTCGCCTACACGGATACGCACGTGTTCGGTCGATTCTCCATAAAACGGGCCCAAGACAAGCTCCGAACCTTCGAGCCGATATATTCCGCACCAATCATAACCATCCAGTAGCGAAAGGAGCTTTACTGCCTCCATCTGGAGGGCTTCACCAGTCGCTTGACTCGCTTGCAATCGCTCGATCAATGTCGCGGCAACGTCTGGTTTCACCATGCTCTCTTCTACGGAATTTGGGAATCTTCCGAATTCGAGGACCAAGCAGACAGAGCCGATCCTATGTCGCCTTTCTCCGGCAACAGCTCCAAACAGGGGATGCCTTCCCAACGAGAACGATCGAGGCCGCCAGGCACCACGTCCAGACGCGCCTGCTTCGGCCCCACCTTATCGCCGACTTCGAGTAGATCGCCCTGGAGAATACGTTGCGACAATGATAAGAGAAGGCCCTCCGCCGGCCCCTTGAGGCCCATCGGCACGTCGTTCACCTCCAGCTCCGGAAGAGCGAATTTGAGCAAGCCAAGGGTATACACCGCCGCTTGGTTGTCCGTATCCAGCATATGTACCGAAACCAAATCACGAACATCTGGGGGATCGCTATTATAGATGTCACTCGGCAACTTGTATACGCGGGATAAAGGATCGGCTATGACGCCGTCAGTCAGCTCGGCGAGCCTTTTTGCACAGGAGAGCAGAAATCGTAATGAGGCGTACACCATCGGATCATGGGCTTCGAAAGTAAGTTGGGCGAGGGTCCATGTCGCCCGTATGCGGGAAGCAAGCTCCGTCGAGCTGCCCGTCCCTTCGGCGCTTGCTAGGTAGGCTTCTCCCTGAAACCCTGCCTCCTCCTTTGGCAGCACCATCATTCGGAGCATTGTTTTTCGGTCCGGCGAGGCCAAAGCATAGATTCCTCGCTCCATGGGTCTGATAAGGAGTTCCTTATTCGCTTCGCCCTGAAGAGGCGCGCCAAATCCGGCCACCGCCCCCCCATCTCCCCGCGGATTGATGACTTCGATGACCGATGGGAGCCTGGCCACTCCGACGAGAACACTGAGATAGTAATCCCGACTGATCCCAAAGCCAGGAGTGCGAGGCTTGCCGAACGGCCAAATATCTAGTAGGCGGCTACCTTCTGATTTTCTCATTTGTTTTCTCGCTCTCGGCGATGGGGGGCGATTCTTCGACGGGCATCAGCGCAGACTCCAGCAGGCGTCGCCAGATTGCTGCCAAGGGCCATCCTCCCGGGCTTCGAAGCCAGGATCCGAAGAAGGGCGGGCGTCTCGCGCCCTCGGAGTCGGCCGCTTCCCAATGTTCGAGATGTCCCGGCAAGTAATCGACCAGTCCAAAGGCGTCCATACCTTCCACCGCCGCCCGAGGCCCCGGGCGAAAGACTTGATTGATAGGCAGGCGCACCGTGAGCCGGGACCGGCTTAGTCTTGCCCCGAATCTCTTAGCCCATTCCGAAACCTCTTCGCCCCCATAAAATGCGATGTAGAACGTGCAGATGGCAAAACCGAACAAAGGAATATTGAATCGATATTCGATACTTGCATGGAGCAAAATGCCGGCCAGCAACACCCATTTTCGACATGGCCGATAAAACACGAGTGTTCCAAGCGAGAACTCGATCAGCAACGTCGCATAAGTCGTCACCATCACGAAAGGCTGCCGATCCACAAACCAGGGCACAGGAAATCGGTCGAATTCCGTCAGGTTGGCCGGATACCAAGTCGCCGTTCCATCCTTCCAGTGAGTTCCAAACCACTTGTGCCAGACCGTCGTAAAGTAAATCAGAGCGAGCTGGTACTGCATGATGCGTTGCGGCCACAGCGAGACATCGGGCAACCTCACCAATGCTCGTCCCTTCCAGACCGCTATTAGGCGATCGAGCGAACAAGACGCTCCGGAGGGGGCGATCGCCACCAACATAACCGCCATTCGTAGCACCGTGTCTCCCCCATGCAGGATAATTGGGTTCCGGTGATGGAGCGTAACCGTTCCGAGCGCCAAAGCGATCGACGATATCCGCGTCCATAGCCCAAGCGCGGTAAGCAAAGACGCGATGACGACCAAGCAGTAAAAGGCAGCGATTAACCTTGTATCCTTGACCCCCGCGATGAGATCGAGCCGAGGAGCGTCCCCCAGCCAACGGTATGTCACCCACCATGGGACATAACCGCGCTCGGTAAACCATGCATCGAAGTCCACGGCGATCATCAGCCAATTAACCAGGCTAACGACGCCCACGAGAATTCGAAAGACACCCATCGAAACCGGCGATCCGTAGCCAAACAGGGATTGGCCGACCGTCTTGTTGCGAATCAGCAAGAAAGCGATGCAAAGGAATACGGAAAGAATGATTTCGAGGGGAAGCAGGCTCACCGAGCCTGCTTCCTCAACAAGTCTTGATCAACCACGTGTTGGTAGTACACATAGTCGGTATATTCGCGGGAGGGAGGCTTATCTGGCGGCTTCACCAGTTTCCACCGTCGATGGAGCCTCACTAAGGTTGGCGGATTACGCGGATCTTTGTAAGCTTCCAGGGCGATACGCTGCGCGAAGACCGGCCAAAGCCACTGGTTCTCCTCCGAATGGGCTCGCTCCAAGAACTTTCGGTAACGCTCCTTGACATACTTCGTGGGGATCGAAAGGAGCTTCATGCGTGGATAAGCGAATGGCTTGATCGATCGGTCTCTATACACCACCTCGACTTCGACAAACCCGTCCCAGTTCGAAGGGTTTGGCGAAAACATATCCCAGTACTGCCAGAAACCAGTACTGATGAGATAGTCGACGAACCGGATTTCTTTCCCGCCGATGTGAGCGAGGGGTGGCGCATCCTTCAAGTATTTCTTGTTCCAAATCAGTAGCCAGTCCGTTCCAATCGGACGCTGGGCAAATTGGAGCGTCTTTGCGTCCACGTCTGCTTGGCTCCACGCCCGAAGACCCTCCGGAGGATTCGGCAAGGCGTAAAACGTAATTGCGAATAGATGGAAAAGCACCCACAGCTTAACCAAAATGTGAACCCTTGGCTGGCCCTGCTCTTCCATCCAGTCTTAGTATGGCGGCGGCTCGAACGAAAGAGCAAAATCGTCGCCCGGCGTCCCTATTTCTAGTGGTGCTGCATGTGGCTCCAAAAACTGCCGAACTTTCATTCTTGCCTGGATTGTCCTTCAGTTATCTGTCGGACTTAACGGCGGAACAAACTTAAAGGGAATATCTCAAAAGAGAAAGGAGTTGCAAATGCCGGAAAAAAAGAAAACCTCGAATACCTCGGACAAGCGAGGG